>DASYTA010000571.1:0-8472 GCA_036002745.1 Cyclobacteriaceae bacterium
TAATAAAGTGAACCAGTATCCTTAACTTTGCGAATGCGTGTTGCATGTTTCTTCATTAAGGTGCTAAAATCGTATCTCATTTTATTGATAATGATGTGCGGGGTAGCTGCACATTCTCAGAACGCCTATCATTTTGATCAAACTATCCCCGTAGAAGTAAATAAAAAAGCTATCACCATGCCTTGGGCAGGTGGATTAAACTCAGCAGAGATTAATACAATCGACCTTAATGGCGATGGCAAAGAAGACCTGGCTGTATTTGATCGAACGGCTAATAAAATGTTCCCTTATCTGAGAACAGGAACCCAATATATATACGCTCCGGATTATGAAGACTTTTTTCCAGCTTCCATTAATCAGTGGGTTTTACTTCGCGATTTTAATTGTGATGGCAAAAAGGATTTGTTCACCAGTGATCCGGCCGGGATGGCTGTTTTTGTAAATACAACTCGTCCGGGTAGTCCACTGAGTTGGCGGCCTTTTAATCCGGGGCATCCGCTTCTTACGCATTGGTACAATGGTTCGATCAATTTACAAATGAACGGCACAGACATTCCTGCAATTGATGATATCGATGAAGATGGCGACCTTGATATCATCGTTGCGCAGTTTGTTGGTTATGGGTCGATGGAGTTTCATAAAAACATGAGCATGGAAAAAACAGGACGCTGCGATTCATTGCAACTGAATTGGATCACTTCGAAATGGGGAAATTTTGAAGAATGCGATTGTGGCCGTTATGCATTTGGTGGAATTGATTGTAGTCAATTGACTGGAGGGCGAATTCAACACGATGCGGGCAAATCACTGTTGACGCTTGACTTAAACAATGATGGACAGCACGACCTTTTGTTTTCAGAACAGAACTGCACTTCGCTTTATTTATTGGAAAATCAAGGAACGCGTGATAGTGCCGATATGAAAGACTTCACAATATATCCTCCAGCAACACCGAGCACTTTACTTTTTCCAGCCTCCTATTATGAGGATATGGATTTTGACGGAGTGAAAGACTTGATCGTATCGACTAATATTAGCGCTAGAGTGACTACTGACATTGACCTTTCAAACTCAATCTGGTTTTATAAAAATACAGGAACGAATGCACTACCAAACTTTAGTTTCAATAAAAAGAACTTGTTGCAAGATCAAATGATTGATGCGGGAAGTTATGCATCTCCCGCTTTTGCCGATTTTGATAGCGATGGCGATCTCGATATGTTCATAAGCTATTGGGCAGTACCGGATTCAAGCGCATCCATTTATCAATATGAGAATACCGGGAGTTTTTCTGAACCTTCATTTCGGTTAGTGACTAATGACTATTCGAATTTCTCTTCGCTGGGATTTTACAATATCAAGATTCAATTTGAAGACTTTGACAAAGACGGACGTACTGATTTATTGTTCACCGCTACTGATAAAGCTACTTCAGTAACTCAACTCTATATTTTAAAAAATAAGGGAATCAACCTTTTTGATTTCAGCGGGCAGTCACCGGTCGCACTCAAATTTACCATCAGTCCGCTTGAAAATGTTTTTGTCTATGATATAAATCGCGATGGCCTCGACGATATACTTTGTGGCAGGGCAGATGGTTCGCTACAATATTATAAAAATACAGGTGCAGTGTTTATTCAAAACGATCTGGCTTATCTTGGATTGAAATCAGACATCACGAGGTATTGTGCTTCACCTGTAATAAGCGATTTGAAGCACGATGGAAAACCTGATTTGATTCTGGGCAATCGAGGTTCGATTGTAATTTTTAAAGATTTCCAATCCAATCGCAATCCGGTGGCGGATTCTTTATTAATCAGGAACGAATTAAAGAATTTGAATAGCGCAAGAACGCTGAGCAGTTATATTAATCTTACTACCGCTGATTTATACGCCAATGGAAATCCTTTAATTATCGCAGGCACAATTACTGGAGGTGTAAATATTTTAAAACCTGACAGTATCGTAACAAATGAAAATGAAAACGCAGTTGCTATCTGGCCCAATCCAGTTAGTCAAAATGCAAACTTTAATATTAGGGCCACGCAAAATTCGGTCGTTCAGTTTTTTAGTATGCTTGGGCAGAAGCTCAATGAACCCATTGAAGTTCCGGCAGGTGAAACTACTCAAGTGACTCAGATGTTAGGCCCGGGACTTTATATTGCGAGAGTAAGTTGGTCGGGCAAATACCAATCGATCAAACTAGTCGTTCGATAATATCGTCAGCTTAAAATTCATTCCATTAGTCAGAATTTCACCTTTCAGTAAATCCTTTTGCCCTAATATTGCGTATTGAACACTTAAGTTCGCCACCTATGCCTGAGAAAAGCAGCATTTTCGACATGATCGGCCCTGTAATGATTGGCCCATCAAGTTCGCATACTGCGGGCGTAGTGAGAATTGCGCGGGCAGCTGTAAAAATTTTAGGAGGAATTCCGGAAGAGGCAGAGGTTATATTTTACAACTCCTTTGCCAGAACTTACGAAGGCCATGGTAGCGACAGGGCAATTTTAGCTGGGCTAATGGACTTCCAGACTGATGATAAAAGAATTAAAGAGGCAATAGAAATTGCAACTAAAAACGGTTTAAAATTCCATTTCAAGTCGGTAGGCAATGCTTCTACGATGCATCCTAACTCTATTCGATTGAAACTAAGAAAAGGACAGCGTGAAGTTGAGGTGCTAGGCGAGAGTAAAGGTGGTGGTATAATTAATATTGCTGAAGTCGATGGATTTAAGGCGGACTTTACTGCGAATTTACATACGCTTATTATTTTTGCAGATGATGTTAAAGGAAGTATAGCCTTCGTAGCCAATGTGCTTGCGCACGACGACTGCAACATTGCCACCATGTCGGTGTCAAGAAAAGGCAAAAATGATATGGCTTGCCAGGTGATTGAAATGGATTCGGGCATTAAGCCTGTAACATTTGATTATTTAAAGAGTCTAAGTTGGATTAAAGAAGTGATTTATATACCCCAGATTTGATATGAGAAAATTAGTACTACCAACCTTCGTAATTCTCTTAAGCCTAACGATCGCGAATGGACAAAAGATGACGATGCAAGAATGCGTGAAGACAGCCCTCGATAATAATTTGACAGTAAAGCGTGGTGTTTATAATGTTGAAACCAACAGGGTTAATTTACTTTCTGCCAAAGGGGTTTTCTTGCCCACATTGAACCTCGGAGGTAGCGGAACACAAAATTATGGACGCTCTTTGAACCCTGTGACTAACACCTTCATACCCAATAGCGTCACGAGATCACTTAACGGACAGCTCACGGGAGGCCTTTTATTGTACAATGGACTTCGTGCTCAATATAATTACAGGTCGAACAAAAGGTTTGTTGAAGCAGCAGATCTTGATCTGGAAAAAGCTAAGAATGACGTAATCATTGCAGTAGTACAGAATTATACGAACGTTATCCTGAACAAGGAACTATTTGAAAATGCTAAATTTCAACTCAATTCGAGCCAGCAACAACTCGACCGTATAAAAAAACAGGTTGAGGCCGGCGCACTTTCCAAAAGCAATGAGCTAACGCAGGAGGCAACTGTTGCCACCAACGAGACTAATCTCATCACTCAGGAAAATGCTTATAATCTTTCACTACTAACATTGAAACAATCTATGCAGGTCCCCGCCTCAACACAGCTTGAAGTAGTGGTACCCGACATCACTATGGAAGACCTGACGATTACACAAACGCCAGAAGAAATTTATGCTATTTCAGCTCAAACGTTGCCACAGGTAAGGAGCGCTATGCTAAAAGTTGAAGCAGCTCAGCTTGCAATGAAAGCCGCGCGCTCTGCGTATCAGCCTACTTTGAGATTTACCTACGCGTCCACTACGAATTATGGAAGTGCATCTGACGGTCCGCGTTATTCGGCTGGACCTTCTACGATCAAAACTGTTGGTTACGTAGGTGGTGATCCTAATCAACCTGTGTTAGCCCCGGCTCCAACCTCCACTGTGATTCAAACCGCAGATGACTATCCAGTTAAAGATCAATTGGGAGATAATCTCTATAAAAATGTTGGCTTAAGTTTAAACATACCGATTCTCAACGGTTTACAGACCAGAACCAACGTGCAGCAGGCTATTATTAACCGTGAATTGGCAGCGATTACTGTGAAAGAAACTGAAAATACGTTGCGTCAATCTATTGAAACAGCCTATAACAATGCACTTGCTGCGGCTAAAACTTATTCAGCGGCCGTGAAGCAAGTCAGTGCCAATGAGGAAGCCTTTCGCATGGTACAACAACGTCACGAAAATGGAGCGGCAACTTACATTGAGTATCAAGTAGCTTCCAATGATTTATTTTCTGCAAAGTCAGGCTTAGCACAAGCCAAGTACCGCTTTATCCTTGCTAAGAAAATCCTTGAATTTTATCAAGGCAAAACCATCGAATATTAATTTATCAACTTCTTAATTTACCCCACCTCCAACTCTTATGGCTAAACAAAAGAAAAAATCTAACCGCTTAATGTACTGGGGAATCGGTACCCTCGTTTTTTTAATCCTATTTGTAATTATCGGCAAGTCCGCTGGGTGGATTGGTAAAGCAAAAGAATTAGAAGTAGAGTTAGCGAAAGCAAAAAAAGTATCGATCACCGAAAAAGTAAGTGCATCAGGCACGGTGCAACCAGTGACGGAAGTGAAAATTGCACCTGAAGTTTCGGGTGAGATTACGGAACTGCAAGTTGAAGACGGTGACTCTGTGAGGATGGGAGAACTTTTGGTAAAAATCCGTCCTGATATTTTGAAAAGCCAGTTGGAGCGAACCGAAGCATCGCTCAGCCAGCAACGTGCCAATGTTGAGATGAGCAAATCATCAATCTCTGTAGCGGAAGCGAATTTCGCTAAAGCGGAATTGGACTACAAACGACAAGAAAAATTGCATGAGCAAAAAGTAATTTCTGATGCCGACTGGCAAGCAGCGGTTCAAGCTTATCAAGTGGCAAAAAATAATTTAGCATCTTCCAATCAAAATTATGAAGCTGCCAAGTTCGTAGTGAATAGTACTGAAGCTTCCGTAAGAGAAGCACGAGAGAATGTAAGAAAGACCACGGTTGTAGCTCCTATGAAGGGAGTTGTTTCTAAACTTAGTGTGAAGAAGGGTGAGCGTGTAGTGGGTACTGCTACTATGACGGGAACCGAGATGCTTCGCATTGCTGATTTGAATGTTATGGAAGTTCGGGTTAACGTGAATGAGAACGATATCGTACGAGTTCACTACCGCGATACAGTAATAATTGATGTTGATGCGTACTCCACGGCGAGTAAACAGTTCAAAGGAATAGTGACCAACATAGCCAATACGGCCAAAGACAAAACATCAGCCGATGCGATTACAGAATTTGAGGTTCGCATTTTAATTCTACGTTCTTCCTACGAAGATCTCATTAAGAAAGGAAATAAATTTCCCTTTCGCCCTGGCATGACTGCAAGTGTTGAGATTATAACCAGTAAAAAGGATAACGTGCTTTCTGTTCCGTTGGCGGCAGTTACTACTCGAAATCCTGATGAAAAGAAAAACGGAGAGCAACCAAAAAACAACAATGATGATGAAAAACGCACTGTGACCACTGCAAAGGATAAAGCGCCAACAAAAAAAGAAGACAAGGTAGTGGTGTTCCTCAATGATAAGGGTACTGCCAAAATGGTAGAGGTAAAAACCGGAATCAGTGATTACGATAACATTGAAATCATAACCGGCATTTCCGATAGCGTTGAAGTAATTACAGGACCGTTCCTTGTTGTTTCCAAAAGATTGAAAAATGGAGACAAGGTGAAACTCGCCAAAAAAGAAGACAAGAAAGATAAGGGAGACAGCAAATAGAATAAGAAATACAAAGTTTAAAGTTGAAAGTTAAAGGCTACATTCGGCTTTTAGCTTTCAACTTTTTACTTTTATAACATGATCAAACATCCATGGCACGAAACACCAGTTGGTGAAAACCCACCTGAATTCATCAATGGCATTGTAGAAATATCTACAGGTATGCGCACCAAGTATGAAGTGGACAAGGAAACAGGTTTGCTTAAACTAGATCGCGTCTTGTATTCTGCAGTTTACTATCCGGCCAATTATGGGTTCATTCCTCAAACACTAGGCGATGACCACGACCCCCTTGATATAATGATTCTTTGTCGTGAACCGATTCAGCCGTTGTGCCTTGTGCCTGCTCGTGTTATTGGTGTGATGCGTATGATTGATCAAGGATTGGGTGATGAAAAAATTCTTGCTGTTGCCGATAATGATGCCAACACCAAGCATCTTAATGATATCAGTGAATTAGAAAATCATTTCAAACTTGAGTTGAAGGAGTTTTTTGAAAGTTATAAAAGACTCGAAAATAAAATTGTAACCGTGCCAGATTTTCAGGACAAACAGACGGCGATGAGTCTAATTCAAAAGGCGATTGCCACTTACAAAGAGGTTTATAAAAAATAATGTTGCCTCGTTTTCATTCTTTTCTTGTTATTCAAACTGCCTTCATTGGTGATGTGATCTTGGCTACTGGATTGATTGAAAAATTGCACGAACACTATCCCGAGGC
Organism: Cyclobacteriaceae bacterium; assembly: GCA_036002745.1. Classification (GTDB taxonomy): domain Bacteria; phylum Bacteroidota; class Bacteroidia; order Cytophagales; family Cyclobacteriaceae; genus ELB16-189. Next base: position 6,570 of record DASYTA010000571.1, read on the forward strand.
AAAAATTGATTTTTTAGTTCGCAAAGGGAACGAAGGTTTGTTGATGGGGCACCCACTGTTGCGCGAAGTTTTAATTTGGAATAAGAAGGAAGATAAAATTTCAAACTTGCTTAAAATTATAAAGCAGGTGAGGATCAATCGCTACGATTGTGTGATTAACGTTCACCGGTTTGCAAGTTCAGGTTTTATAACTGCTTTTTCTGGAAGTAAATTAAAGATTGGCTTTGACAAGAATCCGATTTCATTTGCCTTCACAAAAAAGATCAAACATCAAATTGGCGATTTGCATGAAGTTCAACGCAATCAAAAGTTGGTTGAAGAAATTACTGACACGAAATATGCGAAACCAAAACTTTATCCAACGGAGAATGATTTTGAAAAAGTAAAACAGTTTCAGTTTGATCCATACATCTGTATTGCGCCTACTTCGGTTTGGTTCACTAAACAGTTTCCTGCTGAAAAGTGGATTGAATTTTTAAAATCAATAAAAGATCAGTCTGAAAGAATTTATTTACTCGGTGCGCCTTCTGATCATTTGGTTTGTGAATCAATCCGTCTTGCCGCTGCCAATGAACATGTAATCAATCTGGCTGGTAAGCTTTCTTTCCTCGAATCTGCTGCATTGGTAAAAAATGCAGTAATGAATTTTGTGAACGATTCCGCGCCGATGCACTTAGCATCTTCTACCAATGCGCCAGTTACAGCAATTTATTGTTCAACAGTTCCGTCTTTTGGATTTGGCCCGCTTTCTGATCGATCGATAATTGTTGAGACAAAAGAAAAACTCGAATGCCGGCCATGTGGACTTCATGGGTTTAAAACATGCCCCAAAAGACATTTTAAATGTGCGTATTCAATCTCAAATGAATCGCTCCTCAAACAGTTATAAATTTATTCAATGATGATGATAATCAAGTCCATCACGTTGGTCATGGTTGGTCCAGTGATGATATGGCCTTCGACTTTTTCGAAAAAATGAAACGAATCGAAATCGTCTAAATATTTTTGAATATCAATCCCTCTTGCAGTTGCCTGTTCAATTGTATTCGAATCTACCACAGCCCCTGCAGCTGAGGTTGGGCCATCACTTCCGTCCGTTCCCGCAGATAGCAATGTGATTCCATTTTTATTTTTAAGTAGCGAGGCAGCATACAGTGCCAGGTGTTGATTTCGCCCACCAATTCCAGAGCCATTTACTTTAAGAGTAGTTTCGCCACCGAACAGCAAGCAACAAGGTTTTTTAATGGTTTCATCATTTTGAAATTTCAGTGCCGTGTCAATTAATTGTTTAGCGACCTTGGTGGTGTCTCCTTCTAATGTTGATGTGATTATGATGGAATTCAACCCCTCTTCTTTCGCTTTCTGACAAGCAGCATCCAATGCAATTTTATTGCTACCAATGATAATGTTGCTAGAGTTGAGAAAAATTGAATCCCCTGGTTTCGGAGTTTCTGAATTTAGTTTGCTAAAACCTTTTTGTAAATGGTTAAGCACTTGCTGTGGAACCTTAGAAAGCAGATTATACTTCATAAGAATATGAATAGCATCCTCGAACGTGCTAGTGTCAGGTACAGTCGGACCTGACGCAATAACGTCAATTGGATCACCGATCACGTCTGACAAGATAAGGCCCACAAGAGTAGCAGGCTGTGCAGCTTTTACAAGTTGCCCGCCTTTCACATTTGATAAATGCTTTCTTACCGTATTTGTTTCTCTTATGTCGGCACCACTTTTTAACAAAAGGTCATTCACAACGATCATATCATTGAGGGTACAACCTTCGGGGAAATCTGCCAACAACGCAGAACCACCTCCAGATAATAAGCAGATGACTAAATCGTTTTCTCCAGCTTGCTCTATAATCTCCAGTATTTTTTTGGTTGCAATACATCCATTGCTATCA
>DASYTA010000572.1:0-5883 GCA_036002745.1 Cyclobacteriaceae bacterium
AGGCGCTCAAACCTTACCACAAAAATATTCGTCCTCATTTTGTTTCTAATGTTGACGGTACCCACTTGGTTGAGATTGTAAAACATCTTGATCCTGAAACAACGTTGTTCATCATTGCTTCTAAAACATTTACCACTCAAGAGACAATGACGAATGCGGAATCTGCTAAGAAATGGTTCCTTGAAAAATCAAATGGCAAAGGTGATGTTGCAAAACATTTTGTTGCTGTTTCTACCAACACAAAAGCAGTGACAGAATTTGGGATTGCTTCCGAAAACATGTTTGTGTTTTGGGATTGGGTGGGTGGTCGCTATTCCCTTTGGTCGTCTATTGGTCTATCGATTGTCTGCACTATCGGTTATGAAAATTTTGTTCAACTGCTTGAAGGCGCTTACGCTATGGACAATCATTTTAAGAATGAGCCATTTGAAAAAAACCTCCCGGTGTTGTTGGCCCTCATAGGAATATGGTATGTGAATTTCTTTGATGCATCGAGCGAGGCAATATTACCGTACGATCAATACCTTCATCGCTTTGCCGCATATTTCCAACAAGGAAATATGGAGAGCAACGGCAAATCCGTTGATCGCTCAGGAAACCAAGTTCTTTATCATACAGGCCCTGTAATTTGGGGAGAGCCTGGCACAAATGGCCAGCACGCGTTTTATCAGTTGATCCACCAGGGAACTAAAATCATTCCATGCGATTTCATCGCACCGGCCATTAGTCAAAATCCAATCGGTGATCATCATCAAAAATTGTTATCGAATTATTTCGCTCAAACCGAAGCTTTGATGAAAGGCAAAACGCTAAAAGAAGTTCAAAAAGAACTAAAGACAAGTGGAATGTCGAGCGAAGAAATTGAATATCAATCTCCCTTTCGTGTTTTCGCTGGAAACAAACCCACCAATTCTATCTTATTTAAAAAACTAACGCCACGTACGCTTGGGAGTTTAATTGCGATGTATGAGCATAAGATTTTTGTTCAAGGTGTGATCTGGAATATTTTCAGTTTTGATCAATGGGGTGTTGAACTTGGAAAAGTCTTAGCTAAGAAAATTTTACCAGAGTTGACCTCAGACTCAGAAATTACTACTCATGATTCCTCTACTAACGGACTGATCAATTATTTCAAACGTTTGAAATAATAAGCTCGACCGAATAAAAACAACAAGTCTTGTTAAGTTAATATGAACTTCTATTTTTGACGTTCTTTTGCTTTAAATGAAACCAGAAATCTCGAAAATTGGTGTGTTCACATCGGGTGGCGATGCACCTGGAATGAATGCAGCCATCCGTGCTGTTGTTAGAACTGCTATCTTCTACAAGAAAGAAGTCTTCGGTATAACGCAAGGTTACGAAGGAATGATTGCGGGTGACATCGTAAAACTTGGCGCACGCTCCGTTGGTAATATTATTCAACGAGGAGGAACAATTCTTAAGTCTGCCCGTAGCCAGGAGTTCCGCACTAAAGAAGGTCGAAAGAAAGCATTCGATAATTTAAAGAAGAATGGAATTGATTCTTTGGTCGCAATAGGCGGCGATGGAACATTCACAGGTCTTCATGTTTTCTACGAAGAGTTTGGAGTTCCCTCGATTTGCATTCCCGGAACAATCGACAATGATTTAGCCGGCACAGATTATACCATTGGTTTTGATACCGCCACAAATACAGCTGTTGATGCAATCGACAAAATTCGTGATACAGCTATTTCGCATAATCGTTTGTTTTTTATTGAAGTAATGGGTCGTAATTCAGGCTACATCGCAATCAATTGTGGTATCGCCGGCGGTGCTGTTGCAACGATTATTCCGGAAGAGACAATGACGATGGACGAACTCTTCGCAAAACTTGATGAAGGCGGAAAGACCAATAAAAAATCAAGCTTGGTGGTGGTTGCAGAAGGTTCTAAAATCGGTGGCGCGTTGGAGCTAGCTAAAAAGTTTTCTAAACGTAATAATTATTTCGATATCAAAGTAACAATACTCGGTCATCTTCAACGTGGCGGCACGCCAACATACTTCGATCGTGTGCTCGCCAGCAAAATGGGTGTTGGAGCTGTTGAAGGATTATTAAGTGGAAATCATAGCTCAATGGTTGGAGTGCGCAACAATCAAATCGTTTACAATAGTTTTGACACCATCATTAATGCCAAGCACGAGATCGACACAGAATCATTGAGGATTTCAAAAATTCTATCTATCTAAAAAAATCACGAATGAACGAGCTAACAGTAGGCATCGACATTGGCGGCACGAATACAAAGTTTGGTATTGTTGACCGTGAGGGAAATGTGATCCACCAGGGAAATATTCAAACTACTGCTTATGAACATTTCCAGGATTTCTTCGATGGGATGGCTCAAGCATTACGCGAAAGTTTCAAAAGCCTCCCTCCTAACTCTACTATTATAGGAATCGGTATTGGTGCGGCAAATGGTAATTATTATACCGGTAACATTGAGCACGCCACCAATCTTCGCTGGAAGGGTGTTCTGCCGTTATCAAAAATGTTTACCGACGAATTTAATGTTCCTTGTGTACTCACTAATGACGCCAATGCGGCAGCTGTTGGCGAGATGGTTTATGGCAATGCCAAGAACATGAAAGATTTTGTGGTGGTAACATTAGGTACGGGACTCGGTTCCGGGTTTGTTTGTGGCGGAGTGTTACTCAACGGTCATAATGGAATCGCGGGTGAAATGGGTCACACCTCAGTAAATCCAACAGGGCGCTATTGCAACTGCGGCAAACGCGGCTGCCTAGAAACTTACGTATCTGCAACAGGAATTAAACGAACAGTGTATAAGCTATTGGCAGATCACCTTGAGCCAAGCGAGCTGAGAGGAATCAGTTTTGATAATCTGAATACAAAGATGATCACTGAAGCCGCCCATCGTGGAGATATCGTTGCGAAGGAAGCTTTTGAATATACAGGCCGAATATTAGGAATGAAGCTTGCTGAGACTGTGGTGCACACTGATCCTGAAGCTATATTTTTGTTCGGCGGACTTTCTCAAGCAGGTGAATTGATTTTCAGACCTACAATCCGTCATATGGAAGCTAACCTGATGCCGGTCTTTCGTGGTAAAGTGAAAATTCTTCCTAGTGCGTTACAAAATCAAGCTGCCCCAATTCTTGGAGCAAGTAGTCTAGTGTTGGACTATTTTTCGAAGAAGAAGAGTGTGGAGGTAGATTGAGCATTCCACAATTATAGAATTTACGGGAGCATCTATTCGCTCCACTTTAAGTCTGCTCGAGTTTCTATATTTTTGCGTGAAACCGAAGACCTATGTCGCGCAAACAAAAATCGCCACGAGAATCGTACGTAAGCATGACCGAGCTCGTGCTTCCCAATGACACGAATACTCTGAATAATCTCATGGGCGGACGCTTAATGCACTGGATGGATGTTGTCTCTGCCATCGCTGGGCAAAAGCATTGCAATAGCATCGTTGTCACTGCCTCTGTTGATAACATTTCCTTTAGATCACCTATACAATTAGGTAACGTGGTAACTCTAAGAGCCAAAGCTACCCGCGCCTTTAATTCATCAGTAGAAATTCGAATCGACGTAGATGCCGAAAATATTCCCGAAGGAAAAAAAGTAGCCAGCAACTCAGCTTACTTTACTTTCGTAGCTGTTGATAAAAATGGTAATCCAGTAGAAGTACCAGAAGTTGTTCCTGAAACAGAAGAGGAAATTGAACTTTATAATGGAGCTCTTCGCAGAAGGCAATTGCGCTTGATTCTTTCCGGGCGTATGAAGCCTCATGAAGCCAATGAGTTAAAATCACTATTTGATATTAAGGGGAATTAATGGAGATGAATTCTGTCGTATTTGAGTCACTTTATCCTGAGGGATTGTTTGCTATCGCTCTCCCACCTACTATTATTCTAGATCAGCCGTGGGAAGCTATTACCTCAGTTGAGAAAACGCTACTTGAGAAAATATTGGCAGCTTTAAAGCAATCGCTAAATTCAGTAACAATCCGCCACCAAAATTCATTAGACCTATCGGTATGGGCGATGAAACCTAAGCACGTTATTTATTTCGGGAAACCTGTTAAAGGCATTCCACTTTATGAGGTTGTTGAAGCAAACGAAGTAAGCATTGTCGCATCCGAAAGCCTTAAAGATCTTTCTGGCAATGATGATTCAAGAAAGAAGCTGTGGCAAGCTTTAAAAAGACAATTTTCGGTTTAAAAGCGCTAACCACTTTTCAACTTTTACTTTTATCTTTAATAACCATTTTAAAATCCAATATTGAATGATTCGAGCTCAATTTGTTTTGGTTATACTACTGTCATTGTCTTGTAACTTAAGCTTGTTCTCGCAGATTGCCGGCAAGTGGACAAGCATTGATGACAATTCCGGAGAGCCTAGATCAGTCATTGAAATCACTGAACGGTCAGGAAAGTTCTTTGGAAAAGTAATCAAGATTTACTCTAAGCCCGGGGAAGATCCGGATCCTGTCTGCGACAAGTGCTCTGAAGACGATCCTCGCTTCAAACAGAAAGTGATCGGAATGGAGATCATGAAAGAACTAATAAAGGAAGGTGAAGAATTTACGAATGGTCATATTCTTGACCCTGAAAACGGGAAAGTCTATCGTTGCAAAGTCTGGATAGAAGGAAAAGTTTTAAAAGTAAGGGGTTACTGGGGACCATTTTTCCGTACCCAGACATGGAGGCAATAGACCGTTCGCCCTTCGAAAAATGGATTTTATCTGTTAATCTTACATCTCAACTAATACAAGGTTACCACAAGTGGCACTCAGAGTATTCAAATTAGGTTCACAGTTAGACGAGGTTGAGATTTTTGATCGCATTCAAAAAGGTGACGAGAAAGCTCTCGAAATCGTCTACAAGAAGTACTACCGGATGATGACCAAGTTGGTAATCACCAATAGTGGAACTGAGGACGAGGCGCGGGATGTTTATCAGGATGCGTTGGTTGTTTTCTGGCAGAAAGCTCGCTCTGGTAACTTGGTTTTGACATCAAAAATGAGCACCTATATCTACAGCATTTGCCAGAATCTGTGGAGAAAAGAGCTTGACCGGAAGAAGCGATTGTCGAATGAAGAAAGGGATGCACCTGACTCCATTGACATGGATAAACCGGAACGCGAGAAGATAATCGCCCGATGTATGGAACAATTGGGAGAAACTTGTCGTAAAGTATTGATGTACTACTATTTTGATGAAATGTCGATGCAGGAGATCGCTGATAAGTTGGGATTCGCCAACACCGATACAGCAAAGACAAAGAAGTATAAGTGCAAACAAAAATTAGATGAATTAGTAAAAGCTCAGTATACCGAGCAGGATTTTTTAGATTAAGTGATGGAAAATTTTGAATTAATTGAAAAGTATTTGGCCGGTCAACTTCATGGACCTGCGAAGGAAGCGTTTGAACTGCAATTGCAAACCGATGCCTCTCTACAGAGTGATGTAACTCTGCAACGACAGATTATTGAAGGAATTAAGAAAGCCAGAATTACAGAATTAAAAACAATGCTAAGCCAGGTACCGGTTACCGGCATAATGCAGACAGGCGTTTCAGCCGTAAAAATCATTACAGGAGCAGTTACAGCTGGGGCAATAATTACTGGGGCAATCTTCTATTTCAAGCCTGCCCCTAAGGAAACAGTGGCGCCTATCGTAGAAAACGAAGTACCAGCGATACCAGACGCTAAAACAGAACCAGATCCGATTGACCCCAAAGAAGATAAGACTGCCGCACCTACTTCAGAGTCAGGAACGGCAACTAAAGAAAAAGAAATAACGAAAAAGCCACTTGTGCCTAAGGCGAAAAAATCAACACGCCCTAAAATTGAAGTGGTGGATCCTACCAATGAGCTAGCGAAGGAACCAACACACG
>DASYTA010000573.1:0-23894 GCA_036002745.1 Cyclobacteriaceae bacterium
AGGGCTTCATAATCTCGAATGGGCACTTGCTTTTTGAAATCATCAAATGATTTGATATCAACGAAACCGTGGTCCTTTCCGAATACAGTATTTTTTGCGGAATCAATCAGCGACTGAAATGTTTTTTGCTGATAAAGATCAGGGTTTGATGACCATGTCTTGGTTTCTTTTGCGATGTAAGCTGCAAACGGCTTAGCTAATACAGAACGAATACCCATTGTGCAAAAATAGCCACAGATTGCACAGATACCAGAGATTCAGGCAAGCGAGCTAATCAAAACTAATTTTTTTATTTAGCCCCAAAAGTTTGCGGGAAAATGCCAATTGTCACTTGTATAAACCCACGAAAAACATACTTTTGCGGTCGGATTTTTCGGCCCGCTCCGAACTATCCTCAAAAAGGTTAAAAATCAACGAATTAATATAAATTCTCATGGCGAACTACGGTAAAATCACACAGGTAATCGGTCCGGTTGTAGACGTGGCCTTCGACGAAGAAGGCTCAAAACTTCCCAACATCCTTGATTCTTTGGAGGTAACCAAAGGAGATGGAACTCGGGTGGTGCTGGAATGTCAGCAGCACTTGGGCGAAGACCGTGTGCGTACCATCGCTATGGATGGAACTGAGGGTTTGGTTCGTGGCATGAAAGTGACCGATACCGGCATGCCTATTAAAATGCCTGTCGGAGATGATATTAAGGGACGTTTGTTTAACGTGATTGGTGAAGCGATTGACGGAATTAAACAACCAAAAGGAGATCAATCTCTGCCTATTCACCGTTCAGCTCCTCGTTATGAAGATCTTTCTACTTCACAAGAAGTTCTTTTCACAGGTATTAAAGTAATTGACTTGATCGAACCGTATTCAAAAGGTGGTAAGATCGGTTTGTTTGGTGGTGCGGGCGTGGGTAAAACCGTATTGATTCAGGAATTAATTAACAACATTGCGAAAGCATATGCAGGTCTTTCGGTGTTCGCCGGTGTAGGCGAGCGTACACGCGAAGGAAACGATTTGCTTCGCGAGATGATCGAAGCGGGTATCGTGGATTACGGTCCTGAGTTTATGAAGTCACTTCATGCTGGCGGATGGGATCTTTCTAAAGTTGATAGCGAGAAATTGAAAGACTCAAAGGCAACCTTTGTGTTTGGTCAGATGAATGAGCCTCCTGGTGCGCGTGCACGTGTTGCACTTTCAGGTTTGACCGTTGCCGAGTATTTCCGCGATGGTGATGGAACAGGTAAAGGTCGCGACATCCTTTTCTTCGTAGATAATATCTTCCGGTTCACGCAAGCAGGTTCTGAAGTGTCGGCTCTTTTAGGCCGTATGCCTTCAGCTGTAGGTTATCAGCCCACACTGGCTTCTGAAATGGGTGCAATGCAAGAGCGTATCACTTCTACAAAGAATGGATCTATCACTTCGGTTCAGGCCGTTTACGTTCCTGCCGATGACTTGACTGACCCTGCTCCTGCTACTACATTCGCTCACTTGGATGCAACGACTGTATTAAGCCGTAAGATTGCTGAGTTGGGGATTTATCCTGCTGTGGATCCTTTGGATTCTACTTCACGGATTTTGCGTGCAGATATTGTAGGAGAAGAACATTACAACTGCGCACAACGTGTGAAGTTGACTTTGCAACGCTACAAAGAATTGCAAGACATCATCGCCATCTTGGGTATGGACGAGTTGAGTGACGAAGATAAGTTGACAGTATCACGTGCAAGACGTGTACAACGTTTCTTGTCACAACCATTTCACGTTGCAGAAGCGTTCACTGGTTTGAAAGGTGCTCTTGTTGATATTAAAGACACCATCAAAGGTTTCAATATGATCATGGATGGTGAAGTGGATCACTTACCTGAAATGGCATTTAACTTAGTAGGTAGCATCGAAGAAGCCATCGCGAAAGGCGAGAAGATGATGGCCGAAGCAAACGCATAATAATTTTAAAGTTTCGGATTATAAGTTTTAAGAGCTTGTAACCTGAAACATGTAACCTTAATAACATGCATTTAGAAATTCTCACACCTGAAAAGAAAGTTTTTGAAGGAGAAGTAACCATCGCTACGTTCCCAGGATCTGATGGTTCGTTTCAGGTGATGAACAATCACGCTCCATTAGTTTCTTTGCTCAAGAATGGCACTGTTGTTTATAAATCAAAAGAAGGCACCGAAGAAGTAAAAATAACTGGCGGTGTTGTTGAGGTACTAAAAAACAAAGTGATCGTCTTAGCTGACGGTATCAATTACAATTCCTAAGAATTAAAACTCCTAAAAACCAAAGCTGGTACTAACCAGCTTTTTTTGTTTTGTCTTTCTTGGAGGGCAAAAGATCCCAAACTCTCCACTTCAAAATTCCAAATTCTTTAAATCGATATCCAACTACCATCTTGAACGTAGAGTTGGAACTGGTAAACTCCAGTTTTTCATACTTGATGTTACGGGCTTGAAGAATATAACTCATCCCAGTAAAAAAACGATCGCTGTTATATCCAAATGCCAATCGGAAGTCGGCGAAGCTATTGAGCTTGGTATCAGATTTTGATCCTGTTGATGATTGGTAGGTTATCCAATGGTTCGCGGGGCCGATGGATAAAGATCCATTGACAAAAAAATTACCTGCCACCAGCGTGTGCGCATAACCGGGTGCTATACTCAGTGTGGTATAATCCAACTTGTTAAAATCGCCGGTATTCCCGAATGCAGGTATATAATTATTTCCATATACGGCGGAGTCTGCACGCAAACTAAACGTATTGACAGTGCCACTCAGTATAAACGAACCTCCACCCTTCAACTGGCGCTCAGAAAAATTGTAGGCTGCTCTGAGTGAATATTTATTCTTATTAAAAATATAGATTCCATTAACGCCTGTATTCCACACGCTAATATCAGGGCGTTCAGGATACGGCATTCCAGGTGGGACTGGATTATTGCCATCCGTGCGATAAAAGCCGCTGTAATGTTGTGTGAACAAATCCAGGCCAAAGCTTTTTCCCAAAACATTCAATTGCAAGTCAGAAACTTTTGAATGACCATATATAGCCTGCGAACTTGCTTTTGGCGCAACGGAGAATGTGACTTCAAATCCCATTTCAAAAATATACATTCCAAAACCCAAGCCGTAATCACCATTGGGCTTGTAGGTTAGTTTTTGACCGGTGGTCTGATTCTTAACATCAAATGATGTGCTTCGTTGCTTGACAACAGGCCAAAGGAAAAAATAATCAGGGAATCGCTGAATATAACGCGAGCGAATGGAATCGCCGGGATTCTGAGCGAAAGAGGTATTGAAAACAAAAAGACATGTTAGTGTGCCAACTAGGAGTCGTTTCATCTACAAAATATACTCACTCAAATCTTTATTTTTAATAAGTCCGCTAAGTTTTTCTTTTACCATGGCCTTAGTGATCTTTATTTCACCTGAGGAAATCTTATCAGGTACATCAAATAAAAACTCATTCAGCAATTTACTCATCACAGTGTGAAGCCTGCGAGCGCCGATGTTTTCAATCTCGGCATTGATATCAAATGCGGTTTGTGCGATCTCTTCGATAGCATCATCTGCAAATGAAACACTAACTTCTTCTGATTCAAACAAAGCCTGGTACTGGCGCGTAAGTGCGTTCTTAGGTTCTTTTAAAATCCGAACAAAGTCATCTTTAGTAAGATTATCCAACTCCACACGAATGGGAAATCGTCCTTGCAATTCTGGGATAAGATCCGATGGTTTTGAAATATGAAATGCACCAGCTGCAATAAACAACACATGATCAGTGTTAATCACTCCATGCTTTGTGTTCACGGTACTTCCTTCTACAATTGGCAACAGGTCGCGTTGCACACCTTCACGACTTACATCCGGACCGCTTCCTCCTTTTTTGTTCGCACCTGAAGCTATCTTATCAATCTCATCGATAAAAATAATCCCTGCATCTTCTGCTTTGCGAATCGCCTCCTCTTTCACTTCGTCCATGTCGATGAGCTTAGAAGCTTCTTCTTCTAGCAAAACCTTTCTTGCCTCAGCAACGGTGAGTTTTCTTTTCTTAGGTTTCTTCGGCATCATCCCTCCGAGCATCTCCTGCAAGTTCATCATCGAAACTTCATCGATCATCCCTGCTCCCACCATTCCAATTCCAGGAACTCCGCTTTGCTTGATATCGATTTCAATTTTCCGATCCTCTAGTTCACCGTTTTTTATCTTTTCACGAAAGATATTCCGAGTGCGTTCATTCAATTCAGCATCATCTTTTGGAGTTTGATTACTTTCGCCCCCATCTGTTGTTGTGATTGTAAATCCGGTCTGTTTACGCATCGGTGGAATAAGGGCATCCAAAATAATTTCTTCTACGGCTTGAGCGGCTTTCTCCTTCACTTCTTCTTTCTTCCTCGACTTTACCATATTCACCGAATACTCTACTAGGTCACGCACCATGCTTTCTACATCACGACCCACGTAGCCAACTTCTGTAAATTTCGAAGCCTCAACCTTAACGAAAGGTGCGTCAGCTATTTTTGCAAGCCTACGTGCGATTTCAGTCTTACCCACACCGGTCGCTCCGATCATGAGAATGTTATTAGGAACAATCTCATTTCTTATTTCGGGTTTTGCGTTCATGCGCCTCCACCGGTTTCGTAGTGCAATAGCTACATTGCGCTTTGCCTCATTTTGTCCAACAATGTATTTGTCAAGTTCTGCAACGATTTGTTGAGGCGTGAAGTATTTTGAGTCAAGCATCTTTAATAGTTGATCTTTAGTCGTTGTTAGTTGGTGATTAGATTAAAAGCCGATTATTAATTAACTATTAATCGCTTTAGCCTCAGGCAAGACAAACTCCAGAGGTTTCGCTACTTTATCTTTCAATAAGGCTATTTTCAAAACTTCATCAACGGTATCAACATAATGAAAGGTCAATCCTTTGATGTACGTCTTTTCGATTTCCAGAATGTCACGCTTATTTTTAGAACTAAGAATAATTTCCTTAATGCCGCTTCTCTTGGCTGCCAGAATTTTTTCCTTGATCCCTCCTACCGGTAAGACTTTTCCTCGCAAAGTAATCTCTCCTGTCATTGCCAGGTTCGCTTTTACTTTTCGCTGGGTGAAAATCGAAGCTAACGAAGTGAACATCGTAATTCCCGCAGATGGTCCGTCTTTCGGCACTGCGCCCGCAGGTACGTGAATGTGCAGATCATAATGTTGAAAAACACGATGATCAATCTTCAGCGATTCTGCATTGGCCTTGAGATACGAAAGTGCAGCCGTGGCAGACTCTTTCATCACGTCACCGAGTTGTCCTGATATGGTAAGGACTCCCTTACCGCGACTTAAACTTGATTCAATAAAAAGAATATCTCCTCCCACTTGTGTCCAAGCTAGTCCTGTGACAACACCCGCAATGTCATTACCCTGATATAGTTCTTCATCAAAAATTTCTCCGCCTAATATTTTTACAACTAAAGCTGGAGTAATTTCATCAGGCAGCTTTTCGTCCATTGCTTTTGTTTTAGCAATGTTGCGCACCACAGAACCGATTTTTCTTTCCAAGCTCCGCACGCCTGATTCACGGGTATAACCTTCAATTATTTTAAGGACTGACTCTTTCGAAAGTTTTACATCACTCGCAGTCAGACCGTGTTCTTTAATTTGTTTGGGAACAAGATGGCGGACAGCAATCTGAAGTTTCTCTTCAACTGTATAGCCCGTCAATTCTATAATCTCCATACGATCGCGCAATGCCGGTTGAATGGTATCCAACGAATTAGCCGTCGCAATGAATAACACTTTCGATAAATCGTATTCAACCTCCAAATAATTATCAGCGAAAGCATTGTTCTGTTCCGGATCTAACACTTCGAGTAATGCTGATGATGGATCTCCTCTAAAATCAGAATGCACTTTATCGATCTCATCTAACACGAAAACCGGGTTCGATGATTTTGCTTTCTTAATATTCTGCAAGACTTTTCCAGGCATCGCACCAATATAAGTTTTGCGATGACCACGGATTTCAGCCTCATCGTGCACGCCACCGAGCGACATGCGCACATAATTTCTTCCCAAAGATTTTGCAATTGATTTTCCTAAAGAAGTTTTACCAACTCCAGGCGGTCCGTACAAACAAAGAATCGGGCCCTTCATGTCTTGCTTCAACTTGAGCACAGCAAGATATTCGAGTATTCGAGTCTTTACTTTTTCTAAACCAAAATGATCTTTGTCCAAAATCTTTTTCGCCTTCTTCAAATCAAAATCATCAACCGTGTATTCTTCCCAAGGCAAATCCAACATGAACTCTACGTTGTTCATCATGATTGGAAAATCCGGTGCTTGTGGATTAGTGCGCTGAAGTTTATCCAGTTCTTTATTGAAATGATCGGCCGCAGCTTTTGACCATTTCTTTTCCTTGCCACGCTTGCGCAGTTTTTCAATTTCCTTATCAGGACCGTCGTAGCCCAATTCGTCTTGCAGCACTTTGATCTGCTGGCGCAAAAAATAGTCGCGCTGTTGCTGATCAATGTCGGTATGGACTTTCTTTTGAATCTCGTGCTTGATCTCCAGCATCTGGATTTCTTTCAGCATGTATTGCAATAAAAGCGTTCCCCTGTCAATGATGTTATTGACCTCTAAGATTTTTTGTTTCTCAGCAACATCAACATTCAAGTTTGAAGAAAGAAAGTGAATTAGAAACGCCGTGCTACTAATATTGTCGAGCGCTACTTGTGCTTCTTGTGGAATATCCGGATTAAGTTTTAAAATTTTCGAAGCAGCATCTTTCAGTGATTGCACCAGCGCCTGCACTTCCTTGCTTTTTAAATCCAGAATAGGTTCGCTTTGAAGTTCTATTCGCGCTGTGATGAAGGGTTCTTCACCAACAAATTCCTTGATCGCAAAACGATTCTTCCCTTGAATAATGATCGTAGTGTTTCCATCAGGAAGCACCAACATTTTAATGATGCGTGCGATCGTACCAAAGCGGTACATATCTTCGATACTCGGATCTTCGGTCTGCTTATTTTTCTGAGCGATCACACCAATGATGCGATTGCCTTGATATGCCTTCTTGATCAGTCGAATAGATTTTTGGCGGGTGACAGTAATTGGAATTACTACACCAGGGAATAAGACCGTATTTTTTATTGGTAAAATGGATAGCTCTTCAGGCAAATCTTCCGGACGAATATCAATGTCTTTCTCCGGATTGATGAGTTGAATTAGCTCTTCAGATTCTTCTTGTTCGATGGGTGCAATATTGATTTCTTTAAACATAAATGGAATGCCAATTTGACACAAAAAAGCTGCGCTTACAATTAAATTTATAAAGACTTCAGAAGGGTCAATAGCTATGCCAATAATTGGTTTGAAGGCGCGTGCTGGCGGAAATTGTTTGTTTATCACGCATTTTTCAGCGACTTTAGGTAAACTGAAGTATTGGCTTGCAATCTAATATCCGTGTGAAATCCATTTTGACCTGCATTTTTATTGGTGCGATTTGTCTCAGCGGTCAAGAATGTTATTCTCAAAAGAAGAAATTCAAGAAAGCTGAAACGATTCAACTAAATGATTCACTGACTTCTTACAGTCAGTCTGACATGTTTGTGTTTCCCAACGTTAATCGAGCTCGATTTTACTCCTATCCTCAACAACTACAACACATTCAGCAACTTCAAGCTGAGGGGAAAGAGCAAGAGATGTACACACAATTGAAAGAGTACGTGAAAAATTTTGGAGCCGAAAATTTTTCCGAGAATGTGCCGATGATTTGGAAGTTGGCTCAACTATCAGAAAAATATGGACCGAAGGGTGAAGCAATTTTACTTTATAAGTTAGTCTTAAAACATCATCAACAAGGAATTGATATCAGTAAACTCTACAAGAAATATGATAGTGTGGAGACTGATAAGAAAGAATATTACGTGCCTCTTCAACATTACTATGAACTAGTAAACTATCGAAAAGAAATAGATACGCTTCGTCCTCCGCATTCAGTGCTTACACCCATGGGCGATAATATTAATTCCGCAAAAGAAGATTATGGACCAGCAATTGGAAATGTAGACTACGTTTTACTCTTCACATCCAAGAGAAACGAACACGAAGAGCGAGCATACAATGAAGATATTTTCTTTAGCCAAAAAGTAGATGGACAATGGGGGAAAGCCGAAGACTTTAAGGCCATCAATACTCGTTATAATGAGGGGTCGGCCTGCTTGAGTCTCGATGGAAAATATTTATTTTTCTCACGTTGCAATACACCCAAAAGTCTCGGCAGTTGTGATTTGTATGTCGCCAAACTAAATAAAGACAGTGTTTGGAGTGATATAAAAAACTTGGGGCCTAACGTCAACAGCTCCGGATGGGAGTCGCATCCCTCGCTAAGTCACAGTGGCGACACTCTTTTCTTTGCTAGCAATCGTTTTGGTGGATTTGGGCTATCAGATATTTATTTTTCGGTAAAAGATAAAAAGGGAGTCTGGGGCAAAGCGCAAAATGCAGGACCAATCATTAACACTGTGAAAAGTGAAGTGAGCCCATTCTTCCATCATAAATTCAATGTACTTTACTTCAGCTCGGATGGGCAACCACTCAACTTTGGTGATTTCGACATCTATAAATCGTATCGCCTTAAAACTACTTGGAGTGAACCTCAGAACATCGGCCCGTTAGTAAATGGTGCCGGCAGCGAATATTATTTTACCATCGACTCGAAGAGTCACGACTTGTATTATGCACGTTCATCTGAAGATGATATCAAAAATTTAGATCTGTTTTCTTTTCCTGTGCCGATGGAAGCACATCCTGAAGCGATCGCGAAGTTAAAAGGACACGTAAAAGATCATCAAGGAAAACCAGTGAAGGGAATTGTTTCTGTAATTGATCTTGACAAGGGTGTGGAAGTAGCTCCCAAATTTTTGCGTGAGGATGGCTCTTACGATTTTAGTTTAATCAATAAGCGAAATTACTTGTTAATAATCCAGGGTGACGATTTCTTTCGCATTGAAGAATTGTTTTTCATGGAAGGTGATCGTGAGGTAAACCATGTGGTTGACCCCATCGAAAGTAAAATTGCTTTTGAGTCGTTGGAGTTTGAGAATGGAAAGTCAGACATCCTCCCCAACATGCACAGTGACCTGGCTAAGCTTGGAAATTTTTTACTTGATCATCCCGATGAGAAATTAAAAATATCCGGTCACACTGACTCATCTGGCAATGAAGAAAGCAACCTCCAGCTTTCACAAGCTAGAGCGGATGCTATCAAAGCCTATCTTGTTGCAGAATACAAGATTGATGAGCAACGAATAACAGCAATTGGTTATGGAAGTGCCAAGCCAATTGTAGAGGAAGTAACTGATGAACACAAACAACTCAACAGAAGAGTAGAGTTTGAATTGATTAAAGAATAATTTTCAATAAAATTATCCCGATTTTATCGAACACTTTTAAAATAAGGTGTAGCCAAATATAACAGCGAGGGTTTTATAGTCAGAACTCCATATGGCATGGTTTTCTAAAATTTCTCGCCTTGTTTGATATCTTATTTCTATACCAAATCTGTTTTTATATTTTAAACCTGCACCAAACGCAGCGGAACTTTCTGATTTAATATCCACAAAACTAGCAAGTGAGCCAGAGCCAGTTTTAAATTCAATTTTCGAATTATTATCGAAAACGAATATGTATGAAACATTTATGAAGATTTCTGACTCTTCATTAAGAAAAAAATGACGTCTAACACCCAATGGCACTTCGATAGGCTTATAATTTACCTTTGCGACAAGCCCTCCCAAAAACACAGGATCAGAAGTTGATTTAATGGTTTTTTCTAATTGATAAGGTTGGAAAGTAGGTTCTATTAAAATTCCCCATGTGTGCTTTCTAAATGGTAAAATAAATTCCGCTTCAATTCCAAATCTGAAACTTACTTTATTTCCGAAGTCAGTATTATAGACATTACTCGAAGAATTCTGTATTGCCAAATTTCCAAGGTTCAAACCTGGTCTAAGAGATAAATTAAATAACTCATTCTTTTTCTTTGATTCATAATTTAAGAAGCTAGAATTGGTGCATTCGTTAAAATTCAAGAATAACTTCTTTAAATCCTTTCGATAGTATTTAATGTCCTTAACGTCACGCAGAGTAATTCCGTGACATTTAAGGTCATTAAAAAGTTGTTGTCTGAATGAGTTGTTCTCGGCAATGCCATCTGTATTAATCCGGTAACGTTTATACACCAATTGGTTTATGGTTGGATCATTTGCCTTATAGAAATAACGATTAAGATTTCCCTTTTTATAAACATATAACGAAGCCTTACCTTCAATAATTACCCTAAGAAATATTTCTTCTTCATGAAAAATTGGATTTTTCTCTGAACTTAAATCACTCACTTCATCACTTGACTTGTCTATTTTTACTTTAGCTCTTATAAATTTAGAAACACCATTAATTCCAAATTCCTTAGTTGTTTGAATGTGTGCTTTTTGAGTAGATCCAGTTTGTAATATTTTATATTCAAATTCAGTTGGGTTGTCCTCCCAATCAATATTCTTAATCAAACAATCAATCTTTTGATCAGACTCATTAATAAAATATCCATTTTCAAAAATAATTTGCGAATAAGATTTAATACTTAAGATGGATAGTAATACACTGAATAAAATCTTTTTCTTCATAAAAAAATTGAATGTCATGAGTCCGCGGTTTATGGTTCAGTGAAATTATTAATCAATGTAACCTATTGGTTCTGATCTAAAAACCAAAACCAAAGTTGAATTGGCAAGAGATTATTTTCCCCGTTGATTTTAATTAAAAAAAACAGTTATCTGTCGCCCGTAATTAAGATAACCGTTAACTAAGGAGTTTGGTGGTCTCTTCTGCTTCAATCACAATATCATCCTCACCTACTTCATCAAAAGGGTTTTCGAGTTGATCCTGGATATTGTCCAAGCTCACCAAAATAAAACTGTATAGGATGGGCATTACATATTCAAGCTGGGCTGAATAATCATGAAACGTGCTGGCAAAGTATGGTCCGTAGATTATGGGAAAAGTGTAAATAAAAACTTTACTGTAAGCACGAAGCGTAACGGGCGTGCGATAACGATGCACAATTCGCATGTTATCGAAAGCAATGATCATTTTACTCACGTATTGGCTCACCCTGGATATTTCTCCGCTTTGCACTCCATGATTTCTAAATTCCATGGTAAGGCTCGAGAGCTTCGAAAAGAGATCATAAATTTTCTTTTCATGTTCGTCCCATTCCTTATGATCTTTCACTTTGAGCATCACTTTCAGTGTCACCAATAATTCGTGAACCATGTTTCTTGCCTTTATTGCCAAATCATTTTCTTTGGTTGATGACCAATCGCGTGAGGCGTAATAAATAGCTATTGCATGTCCTTTAAAATCGGAGAAGCGCTGAAGTGCTGTCTCTCTACGTGTATATGCCGAGCCGATGCTAAACACCACTGGAAATACAATGGCAACACCCACCAGCATATCGGGAAACTTGGCCGTAAGTCCATAATGAAAGCATAAATAACTTGACAGCACCGAGAGCCCGGTGATGAGAAATGTTTTGTAATTGATGATGAGCCTGAGGCTATTGACGATTTTCAGCATATCGACAGGATGTTGATTCCTATCCAATATTTATAAAAGAACTTGATATTAACAAATTGTTAATCGGTCGGTCTTGAAGTTTTTTAAAAAACTCGGCGCTCTAGTTCTTCTTATCCAAATCAGGTAAAACAAAATCATCAAGAGGGCTGGGCAACTTCATCATGGCTTCAATATCTTTTACAGTGCGTGGCGCTGAGACAGAGAGAAGTTCGTTACCATCTTTTGTAACCAAAAAATCATCTTCTATGCGCACGGCAATCCCCCACCACTTTTTATCACAGGGAGAATTTTCAGGAATATAAATACCTGGTTCGATTGTGGTCACCATGTTTTCTTCCAACTTATCATACGTTCCGCGATCGTGTACATCCAAACCTATATGATGGCAGCAGCCATGTGGGTAGTAATTATGTTTGTCATTTTCATTTTGAATAATACCCAGCTCTTTTAATCCTTTATCAACCTCATGCTTGGTAGCTAAATACAAATCCCTGAAGGAAGTACCAGGCTTGCAAATTTTCATAGCCGCTTCTTGTGCTTTGAGCACTACTTCATAAACTTGTTTTTGTTCAGGCGAAAATTTTCCATTCACAGGGATCGTTCGGGTAATGTCTGCGGAGTATCCATGAAACTCAGCGCCCAAATCCATTAAGATCAATTCTTTATTCGAAATGTTAGGTTTATAGTTGTCGATATAGTGAAGAATGCATCCATTATGTCCGGCTCCTACGATGGAAGGGTAACCTAAGTCTTCAGCCTGATACTTTTTGAAAACATATTCATGAATGCCTTGGATCTCTCGTTCACTCATCTCGGGCTTAATTGCCTTCATCACTTCCACTTGCCCTGCACAAGAGATTCGAACTGCCTTACGTATCATTTCGAGTTCTTCATTTGTCTTGATCCCGCGAAGATCATCCATTATCGTTTCGAGTCCAGCTATATCAAGATTATTCTTCTGTGGTTCCACTACCAAGGTTTGACTCCTTTTCTCAGGATAGTGTACTTTAATTTTAAATTGAGCGATCAGATCATACAAATCAGATGAATCTTTTGGATTGTTCCGTGCATCATTTTGAAAATCAAAAAACAAAACAGAGGTAAACTTGCTAAAATCAATATTGTAGCGTTTGAACTCTGAATTATTGAACGCCTGATCTAATCCAAGCTTGTCTTTTACCCCGTTATCACCTAGTCTTCTACCCGTCCACATCTCGGCATTCGCATTGCGGGGCTGAACAAAAATAATTTCATTGTATGAAGTGCCACTGGCAGACAACTGCTGTTCTTTGAACACTAGTAAAAGCGAGTTAGCTTCTTTATATCCTGTCAAATAATAAAAATCGGGATCTTGATGATAAACATAATCAACATCGTTGGCTCGGTTGCGAATGGGGTTGGCAAAAAATACCGCCACTGAATTGACTGGAAGTTTCTCACGTAATTTCTGTCTGCGCTCTTTATAAAAAGCTTTTGTCAAAAAATCATTTGGCATATCAGAAGTCTGAGCCGACACCCGAAAAAAAAGAAATGCCGAAAGAATAACTGCGAATACTTTCATGTGTTTATGTTTATTTCCAATAGTCACATGGAATGCCCATGTCGGTTTGCCGTTCCTTACAAAGCTTTTTTGATGGGCATTTCATGAATTAAATATTTGCTGCAAAATAATGATTCTTTTTATCCATCATTTTTTTTTCTATGATCGGTCGATGATAAGGTTTATTTTTACGATTATATCTAATTCTATGCCAACCATTGCCATCCTTTCAGCAAGTGTTCGAACTGGTCGTCACAGCCACCGTGTCGCTTTGTATTTTAAAAAATATATCGAAGAAAACAACTTGGCTAGCGTTGAAATTCTTGACCTGAATGAATATCAATTTCCTGTTTTTAATGAGCGATTGAAGTTTCAACCTAATCCCACTGCTTTGATGACAGATTTTGCGAATAAGATAAAATCAGCAGATGGAGTAATTATTGTAACCCCGGAATATAATGGCGGCTATCCGGCGGCTTTGAAAAATGTGGTTGATCTTTTATATGATGAATGGAGAAGAAAACCAATTGCTATATCCACTGTGTCGGATGGATCATTTGGAGGCACTCAGGTAATTACGTCTATTCAATTTACGCTTTGGAAAATTCGTGCGTGGACTGTCCCGGCTATGTTTCCTGTTCCTAAAGTCAATGATTCTTTTGATGAAAATGGAAACGCAACCGACAAAGTAGGGACGGATAAGAGAGCGAAAGGCTTTATTGGTGAATTGCTTTGGTGTGTAGAAGCCAATCGAAGGATGGCCAATAACTGATTTAATATTCAGTGAAAGAATTATTCCTATCGGAAATCAATCAAAAAAAACTTTTCGCAAATGGTGACAAAATTCTGCTTGCCGTTAGCGGTGGGGTTGATTCGATGGTGATGCTTCATCTTTTTCAGGAATGCGGATTTAACATCGGTATTGCTCATGCAAACTTTCAGCTGCGTGGCGATGAGTCGGAAGGAGATGAAAAGTTTGTCGAGGCAGTTTGCAAAAAAAACTCAATTCCCTTTTTTAACAAAAAATTCGAAACTGAGGATTACGCGAAATCAAATCATCTTTCGATCCAGATGGCAGCGCGTGAGCTGCGTTATGAATGGTTCAATGAATTGTTAACAGAGAAGTGTTATGATTTCCTCGCTACTGCACATCATTTGAATGACTCAATCGAAACTGTGCTTCTTAATTTTGTTCGGGGGTCGGGATTAGAAGGTTTTGATGGTATTGCTTCAAAAAATGGAAAGATCATCCGACCGATGTTGTTTGCCACTCGATTAGAGATTGAAAATTACGCTAAAGAAAATAAAATAGGATGGCGTGAGGATCGAAGCAACGCCACCGATGACTACTCTAGAAATTTTATTCGTCATCAAGTCTCTCCACTACTGAAAGAATTGAACCCTTCGCTTGAAAGAACTTTTGATGAAAGTATAAATAAAATTTCAGGAGCTGTTGAACTTATGGAAATTGGCGCTGAACAATGGCGACAGAAATTTGAAAGAAAGAAGGACAATCAGATTCTCTTGGATAAAAAAGGATTTGAGTTAATTAAAAATCCAGAAAGCATTTTATGGATATTGATTAAAGGTTTTGGATTTAATTTTGATCAAAGCGCTCAAATCATTGCAGCTTTGAATGGACAATCAGGAAAACGATTTTCTTCCTCTCAATTCGAATTGGTAATCGATCGCGATCATCTGATCATGTCAAAGAATCAAATAGAACTAACTGAGACATTAATTGAAGTCAATCAAACAGAAGCGTCGCTTGGAAATTTTAAAATGAAAATCGAAAAGAAAGAAAAAGTCAATTTCAAAAACGACCCATCGATTGCCTTTTTAGACGCAGACAAGCTTACGTTTCCTCTTCGCTGGCGAAAATGGAAGCCTGGTGATTCTTTTCATCCACTTGGAATGAATCATAAAAAAAAGCTAAGTGATTTTTTAATTGACCAAAAGATTTCTGTAGCTGATAAAGAATCAATTACCGTTTTAGAAATGGGAAATGAAATCGTTTGGGTAATTGGTTACAGGATTGATGAGCGATTTAAAGTTGTTAGCTCAACGGTGTCAACAGTAGTCTGTCGACTGTCGTCTGTGGACTGATTTACAAATGTTCTTTCTTATTTTTCACTAAATCATAAAGCAATTCGCGAGCGCGGTGAAGCTGCGCTTTAACAGTACCGAGGGGCGCTGCTAATTCATCAGCTATTTCTTCATAACTCAATTCATGAAAGTAGCGAAGCCTCACCAACTTCTGATACTTTGTTGGCAGCATGTTTACAAACACCTGGATCAATTCTTCTTTTTGTGCTCTAATGGCTTCATCCTGAGGATTAAGATTGCCGATGTCCTCTACATCAATACCTACTGGCTGGCCATCATCATCGGTATACGTATTTTCAATACTTAGTGTATTGAGCTTTTTCTTGCGGATGTGATCGATCGTGTTGTTGGTCGCAATACGAAACAACCATGTGCTGAAGGTGAAATCTTTTTTAAACTTATGAAGACTGCGAAAGGCTTTGCTGAACGACTCCATGGTGAGGTCTTCGGCATCGTCCACATTACGAACCATTTTCAAGATCATGTGATAAACCGGTCGCTTATAACGCTGCAATAACTTACCGTATGCTTTGTCATCGCCATCAACCGCCATGTCGATCAACTTGAAATCTTCCAGGGCTTTTGACGAGAACCGACCTTCCTCTAAATCTTCCATTTTACTTTTTTAGCAATAAGTGCCTTCGCACCGGTTACAAGGTAATAAAAGGCATACATAAAATCTAAAAACGGTGTCTTCCAAGCTTCGAACGTAGTGCCTAATTTTCTTGGCCCTACATGCATCATCACAATTAATAGAACTATTCTAACAACGAAGAAAACCAGCAAAACTTCTGCCAAAGGCAAAAAGATAAGACGAGGCAAAACCAAAAACCAAGTAAGCAACCAGGTAAGCGAGAACACCCCAAGCAAAACCTTGTCAGAAAACTTATACAGTTTGCCTACGGATAAGTGTCGGAACTTTTGGTGAAAAAATTCTGTCCAGGTTTTTTTGGGTTTTGAAAAAACAAGGGCATCTGCTCCAATACTCACCGCCGTATTTTCTTTAGTCGCATGTTGATTCACAAATAAATCATCATCTCCACCTGTAACACCCAAATGAGAATTAAAACCTTTAGTGCTAAGAAATACTTCCTTGCGGTAAGCTAGGTTGCGCCCCACCCCCATATAAGGTTTACCCAGATGTGCCATTCCGATAAATTGAATACCGGTAAGAAAAGATTCAAAGCGAATGAATGAGTTGAGCAAGCCGGGGGCTTTGGCATAAGGAGAATAGCCAAGTACAATTTTCGCCGGCTCTGCAAATCGATTAGACATTTGCGAAATCCATTGGTTGGACGCTGGCCTGCAATCTGCATCGGTAAGTAATACCCAATCATATCGAGCAGCTTTAATACCAAGCGTCAACGCGAATTTTTTGCCGTTGATGTGATCTGGTTTATGGGTAACACGAACCATTTTCAATCGCTCGTGCTCTTTGGTAGCCTGAAGAAGATAATCATAGGTTCCATCATTGCATCGGTCTTCAACGATAATTACCTCAAACTGCGGATAATCTTGTTGTAGTAATAACGGAACCTGTTCGATGAGGTTTTCTTCCTCATCGTGAGCACAGACAATTATCGATACTGGAAGTTGTTCCTTCGAAGTAGCGAAGTTCTTTTTGCGAAAAGAAAACAATAAAAAAAAGAAATATAAAATTTGAATGCTGAGCACAGCAAAACAGAGAATAGTAAGAGTCAAAGGGATTTCTAGATTTAAAATTTAAACAGACAAAGATAAAGGCTTATCTAAAACGGAAAAGATGAAATGGCATGAACTTCAAATAAAACATTAACACATGAATTCGGTAACTTTGCCGTTTCATGCAATTTAAATTAACAAGTACTGATCCCAACTCCCGAGCTCGTACTGGGACAATCTCTACCGATCATGGGGAAATACCCACTCCCATCTTCATGCCTGTCGGCACAGCTGGCTCCGTTAAGGCAGTACATCAGCGTGAGTTGAAAAACGATATACAGGCCAAAATAATCTTAGGGAACACTTATCACCTGTACTTGCGGCCTGGATTAGAAGTCATCGAAAAAGCAGGCGGCCTTCATCAATTTAATGGATGGGATGGCCCGATCCTTACCGACAGTGGTGGATATCAAGTCTATTCTTTGGGCGAAAACCGCAAGATCACAGAAGAAGGTGTGGTCTTCAAATCACATATTGACGGATCAAAACATATATTCACACCGGAAAGTGTCATGGATATTGAGCGCACCATTGGCGCAGACATTATTATGGCCTTTGATGAGTGTACTCCCTATCCTTGCGAATACGGTTATGCAAGAAAATCAATGGAGATGACCCATCGATGGCTGAAGCGATGTGTTGACCGCGTGAACACTACTGAACCTAAATACGGTTACAGTCAGGCATTATTTCCAATTGTGCAGGGAAGTGTTTATAAGGATTTGCGAGTCCAATCTGCAGAATTCATCGCTTCACAAAATCAACAGGGTAATGCTATTGGCGGCCTTTCAGTAGGTGAGCCACATGAAATGATGTACGAAATGACAGAATTGGTGTGCAGCATTTTACCCAAGGATAAACCGCGCTATTTGATGGGGGTTGGTACACCTGAAAATATTTTGGAATGCATTGCACTTGGCATTGACATGTTTGATTGTGTAATGCCAACCCGAAATGCCCGAAATGGAATGTTGTTCACTACGCAGGGAATCATCAATATTCGAAATGAAAAATGGAAAGACGACCTTTCACCAATTGATGCTGAACTAGGCGGTCATGTGAGCACGTTCTACTCGAAAGCTTATTTACGGCATCTAATTATCTCCAAAGAAATTTTAGGCGCGCAAATTGCTTCTATCCACAACCTGACCTTCTATCTTTGGCTGGTCAATCAGGCCCGACAAAAAATAGAAGAAGGAAGTTTTATGGAATGGAAAAATAGAATGGTAAAAATTGTTGCTACTAGATTGTGAAACTCCTCGATCGTTATATCATCAAACAAGTACTCTCCACCTTCTTCTTCGTGATGATGATTTTGGTTGCGGTAATTGTGGTAATTGACATTACAGAAAAAGTAGACAAGTTTAATGATCATCATTTAAAATTACCTGAGATTGTCGGCTACTATCTGGATTTCGTTCCCTGGATTTCAGGCCTGCTTACACCCATCATTTGTTTCATCGCTATAGTGTATGTTACCTCACGTATGGCTGCACATACTGAAATTGTGGCTATACTCAGCAGCGGCACGAGTTTCCTCCGATTCCTTTTACCTTACTTTATTGCTTCGTTTATAATCGCTTCGCTTAGTTTCTTTTTCAACGGTTGGATAATTCCTCACTCTAACCGCGACCGTTTGGATTTTGAATTAAAGAATTTTAAAAATGTTTATTATTTCGAAAGGCGAAACGTGCACATTCAAACTGCACCGAATGTATTTCTCTACATGCACAGCTACAATAACCAAACCAACATGGGTTATCAGTTCAGTCTGGAAAAATTTCAAGACAACAAACTGATAGAAAAATTAACAGCTGACAATATTCAGTGGGACACCACCAAACTGAAGTGGACGATGAACACGTACAAGATAAAAAAGGTGGATGAGATTTTTGACATGGATTCAAAAAAAACGATAGTAGAGCAAGGTCTCACCCTGGATACAACCTTAGTCATCACGCCTAAAGATTTCGAGAATGAAGAACAAAAATATGATGGGATGACTATTCCCGAACTTGGCAAACATATCGAACAACTACGTTTCCGAGGATCAACGGGAGTGGAGACTTATGAAGTAGAGCGACATATTCGCTTTGCTGCACCTTGCACAACATTCGTACTGGTTTTTATGGGGGTAATTGTTTCTGCAAGAAAAAGTAGAGGTGGAACGGGATTTCAAATTGCGTTGGGATTTTTTCTGGCCTTCATTTTTATTTTATTCTTCACCATGACCCGAACGTTTGCGCAAACCGGATCGCTAAGTCCTGTAGTTGCAGCCTGGCTACCTAATTCTATCTTTGCGCTACTCTCGCTGATGATGTATAAATACGTTCCTCGTTGAAAACTACTCTTGCTGATTATTTCAAACTTCATTTCATAGTTTTTCTTTTTGGATTTACAGCCATCCTCGGAAAATTAATTTCGCTGCCCAGTGTTGAAATGGTTTTCTATCGCACGTTGTTGGCCGCCATTGGAATGGGCACGCTTATTTACTTCACCAAAGGGACGTTTGCCTTACCGTCACAAAAAGATTTTTGGAAGTTAATCCTTACAGGACTGATCGTGGCAACTCACTGGCTTACTTTCTTTGGCTCAGGCCGTGTGTCTAATCCATCGGTGAGCCTCGTAGGATTTGCTACTTGCTCTTTTTGGGCAGCTTTAATTGAGCCGATTGCCAAACGAAAAAAGATAATGCCGATGGAGGTAGGATTGGGTATTGCAGTTCTGATCGGGCTATACGTAATCTTCTCCTTCGACTTTCATTATGTTTTGGGATTGCTTTTGGGGATAGCCTCTGGCCTAACCGCTGCAATGTTCAGTGTAATCAACTCTAAAATGGTGACGCGAATTTCTTCATTCACCATCACCTTTTATGAAATGATTGCCGCTTGCTTGGGGATAATTATATTCTTTCCATTTTATAGAACTTTTCTTTCAGATGGATCTCTACACCTTATTCCAACTACGGCTGACTGGTTTTATTTGGTGCTTCTTGGCTGGGTTTGTTCTGTGTATGCTTATTCGCAGATGATTGAATTAAGTAAGAAGCTTTCAGTTTTTTTTATTCAGCTGGCATTAAATCTCGAGCCTGTCTATGGAATCGGACTCGCGCTATTAATTTTTGGAAGACAGGAAGTGATGGGATGGAATTTCTACGCAGGCACATTAATTATTTTAACTGCCGTCGCCTTATATCCCATTTTGAAGAGAAACTACGAGCATCATTTCAACTCTCCGCTCCAGTAATCAACACCTGGAAATTCTTTTTTTAAGTCCACAGGTTTTTTAAAAAGACCAAATACGGTGGAGCCGGATCCACTCATGCTGGCGTAGACCGCACCACATGAATACATTTTTTCCTTTAGTTGGCTGATTAAAGGATATTTTTTAAAGATAGATTTCTCAAAATCATTTTTGAGTTTGCCTCTCCATTCCGCAACAGGAAGTTTTAAAATTTCAGCAATTGGAAGATCCGTTTTTTGCGGAACAATTCCTGCATAGGCTTCTGCAGTAGAGACATGTACATCTGGTTTTATTAAAACTAAATATAGTCCGGACAAATGATTAGCGGTTGGCGATAATATTTCGCCACGGCCACTACCGATCATAGGAAAATCTTCAATGAAAAATGAGCAGTCGCTACCCAATTGTGTAGCATATTTTTTTAAGCTTTCAATCGATAATTTTAAATTAAAAATTGAATTGAGGAGTCGAAGAGTGAATGCAGCATCAGAAGAACCTCCTCCTAATCCCGCACCCATTGGAATAATTTTATGCAAATGCATTTTTACATTCCCTATTCCAAAATCATTATTGAGAAGTCGATATGCTTTTACACAAAGATTATCTTCTTCACGCCCAGGAACACCAATACCCGACTGAGCAAACGAAAACTCTGAGGACGGGATAATTTCTAAAATATCCGTTCGCGGTACTGGATAGAAACATGTCTCGATGTTATGAAATCCATCGGCTCGCTTCGAGACTACATTCAGTCCCAGATTGATTTTGCAATGAGGGAAAGAAACCATTAAATAAATTACTTCGTCAGTCTCTCGACCAAAGCGTTAGTGATCCCTGAAGAAGAGAATCCTCCATCATGCATCAAGTTCTGCATCGTTACCATTCGTGTGAAATCAGAGAACATGATAACAATGTAATTGGCGCAGTCTTCTGCGGATGCATTGCCAAGAGGAGACATTAGTTGAGCATAATCAAAGAAAGCATCAAAGCCAGAAATGCCATTACCAGCTGTTGTTCTGGTTGGAGATTGCGAGATCGTGTTGACACGAACTTTCTTCTTGACTCCATAACGCTGGCCATAGCTGCGAGCAATAGATTCGAGCATTGCCTTGGCTTGTGCCATATCAGTATAATCTGGATAAGCGCGCTGGGCAGCAATGTAGCTAAGTCCAAGAACTGAAGCGTATTCATTAAGAGCATCGAGTTTTTCGCAAGTCTGCAATATTTTATGAAAAGACAA
Source organism: Cyclobacteriaceae bacterium (assembly GCA_036002745.1). Lineage (GTDB taxonomy): Bacteria > Bacteroidota > Bacteroidia > Cytophagales > Cyclobacteriaceae > ELB16-189. Next base: position 21,451 of record DASYTA010000573.1, read on the forward strand.
CGCGGATATGTCAAGAGTTTTTAAATACCATTCGTAATTCATATCGCCATACTCTTTGCCTTTACGAATGTTTGGGCTCATGCCGATAGAGTGAAGAACAAAATCCAACTTTCCGCCTAATATTTCCTGTGATTTAGTAAAAAGGTTAGTAAGATCCTGTTCAGAAGTAGCATCAGCAGGAATTACTTCTGCGCCGCAAGCTTTGGCAAGTTCATTGATCTTACCCATACGCATGGCAATGGGTGCATTGGTCAACGTAAAAGCTCCTCCCTCTTCGTGTACTTTGAGGGCAGTTTTCCAGGCAATCGAGTTCTCATCCAGGGCACCAAAAATGATTCCCCTTTTTCCTTTTAGTAAATTATTAGACATGACAGGCCGGTTTTATTTGTGGTGCAATAATACAAAATCCTCAGTGTTTTGAATTCGCTCAAGCAGATTGTATTCATTGTTGCAAATTCCATCCGTTGTCATTCGGAGGAAAGCTTTTAACGGGGATTTACTTGAAAAGCCAGAGTAAGGGAATCGGTAATTTTTAACTTCAGGGACATCCAAATCCAATTCTATACGGTATTGCACAAGCAATTTACAAGCCCAAAAAACCGCCTTGCGCTTCAATTTTCAGAATTTGTTGTAAGAATTTCCTCAAAATCGAAAGATTCTATTAATTTTAAACATCCAAAAAACCAAACCTATGGAAGAAAACCCTTTTGTGACCTTTATTAAAACTGATTGGAACCGCTACATGGAAATGGGCGCTGCCACTTGGGTCATTATAGCCATCCTTATACTTCTGTACCATGAATTTAGGGTGATGCAAATCAAAGACTATAAAGAGAAGTATGACTATGTAAATCTCAATGAGGTTCGCTTCTTTTGGTATTCAGTCCTTTGCATTGTTGTGGCTGCCGCTTTTTTTGCCAACTCTCTGGCCACAGAAAAGATTTTATCCCATGGCATATTGTGGTTTTATGTGAGGCTGTTCATCACGGTATGTTTTGTAGTCATCGGCTATTTTGTTTTTTACAGTATGGTGCGAATTTATTACCCTCGTTCCGTAGAAAAACGACTTGTTAAGTTGCGCAGTAAGCCCCGCATTTCACCTGCAGGAAATGAAATGCGTAAACTTTCGGAAGATGAAGAAGATGCTCACCTTGACGCTTCGCAAATTGCAGAAGAAGCCAATGTGCATTCAGTGGACTACGATGTGTGGTTGGATGACAAGACGGGCTATAAGAAAATAGAAAAATATGAAAGTTATTTGCACTCTGAACAGTGCCCCGAGTGCGGCTTCTATACATTTAATATAACCAAAGAGGAAGTTGAGGAGAAGCCTACTGAAACTCAGTCTGGCCTGTTGATAAAACACTATCAATGCGATTATTGCAATCATCGCGAGGCACGTGAGACCAAGCTCGCGAGCTTGGAAAAAAATGTTGCTTAATAAAGACATTACTATTTTTAAAGCCCCATGGATTGTGGGGCTTTTTTATTTCTCTAAATTTTTCTTGTTTCCTTGAATACAAAACCTGAAAGTCCGATCGGAATCTTTGATAGTGGTATAGGTGGCCTTACCGTGGCACATGCTATTCGCGAGCTTATGCCTCATGAGAATATGATTTACTTTGGCGATACTGCCCACCTTCCTTATGGTGATAAATCGGAAGCTGCTATACAAGCTTATTCAATAAAAATTGCCAACCTACTGCTTCAAAAAGGCTGCAAAGTGATTGTTATTGCATGCCACTCAGCAAGTTCTGCATCGTATGAACTTTTGAAAGAGTACGTTAGAAATGAAGCGCATGTAATCAACGTTATCGACCCGATGGTTGATTTTGTTGTTAAGAATTTTAATGGATCAACCGTAGGATTAATTGGTACTAAACGAACAGTACAGTCTGACCTTTACACAAAAAAAATTCAAGAGAAAAAGAAAGATATCACGTTGCATACACTTGCCACACCGCTGCTTGCTCCAATGATTGAAGAGGGTTTTTTCAATAATCAAATCAGTAAGGAGATTATCAACCAATACCTTTCCGATCCTCAGCTTGGTAAAATTGATGCCCTCATCCTGGCCTGTACTCATTACCCGTTGATTAAAAAAGAAATTAATGAATACTATCAGGGCAAAACGCAAGTGCTTGACTCATCATTAGTTGCTGCTCAGGCGCTACATCATTATTTAGCCTCCAATGGCTTGTTGAATTCCACTGCGCATCCTGAAAATCATTTTTTTGTCTCTGACTACACCGAATCATTTGAGCTCTCCACCAGGTTGTTTTTTGGAGAGAATGTTCGGTTGGAAAGCCATCCCCTGTGGAATTAGTGGTTATTCTAAAATAAGTTGCATGTATGATAAGTTACAATAAACAACATTTTGGCCGCGTACTTTAATTGTATTTTTACTTAGGTTAGCCAAATTTTGTTCGGACTCAAAGGCTATT
>DASYTA010000574.1:0-4882 GCA_036002745.1 Cyclobacteriaceae bacterium
TCTGCAGTAGTTGGGGCTTCTTAGCTCATCGTAAAATTAACAAGCTCGCTGTGTTCACATTGCCTGTCGAAATGATTTCTTTCTATAAGAAAAATATTCGCGCCATTGAAGAGGACGCGGTCAATCCTGACAGAAGAAGGTACATTAATCCTGATGAAGCTCCTCGACATTATATTGATCTGGACGACTATGGTGATAGCGCTGTATTTCGTTTGCCAAAGTATTGGAAAGACGCAGTGGGAAAATTTGGCGAAGACACACTTAAGGCTCGTGGAATATTACCCTGGCATATCAGTCACATTTACTATGAATTAAAAGACGCCTTCTTGGTTAAGGATCCCGAAAGAATCATCCGCCTCTCTGCCGATCTTGGTCATTACGTTGCCGATGCACATGTGCCTCTGCACACGACAAAAAATTATGATGGTCAACTGACAGGACAAAATGGAATTCACGCATTTTGGGAATCACGCTTGCCAGAATTGTTTTCAGATCAATACGATTTTTTTGTGGGCAAAGCAGAGCATCTTGATAATGTTCAATTGACAGCGTGGAAAATTATTACGAATACGAACCAAGCGCTCGACTCCGTTTTGCAATTCGAAAAACAGCTTTCTAAAAAATGGGGCGACAAGAAATTTAATTTTGAAACTCAAGGAAAGCAAACCATAAAAGTTTTTTCCACTGATTATTCCAAAGCATATCATCAATTGCTATCAGGAATGGTGGAAAGGCAAATGCGTTCAGCTATTTTGATGACAGGCAGCATATGGTATACAGCCTGGGTAGATGCAGGTCAACCAGATCTGAAATCATTAATTGACTACAAACCCTCACAAGAAGAAATTAAAAAACGTGAAGAAGAATTAAAAAAATGGAAGGAAACACAAAAGGTTTCAATAAGGCCGCATGAAGCGGAGGGTGATTAGGATTGTTTAAAAAAATCGCCCGACCACTCAAAGTGATCAGGCGATTCCTCTTAGCCCTCAAATTTTCAAATTACATCTTCCTCACATGCCCGCTGCCTGATGCGTGGCTATTCACTTGACTAGGATTTCCTTTATAAGTAACACTTCCACTTCCTGAGATATTTGCATCGAGTGCGTCTTTCACATTGATCTCAACATCACCAGAACCAGAAATGCGAACTTCACATTTCGAAACTTCAAGATCTGCTGCTAACACTTTTCCTGAGCCACTGATGTGCGCCGAGATCTGCTGTGCCTTTCCACTTGCCATTACCTTTCCAGAGCCCGAAACGCTTATATCTGCTTTGCCAGCAATAGAGCCTGACATGTTCACTTTTCCTGACCCGCTTACACCACTATCAAAATTTTGGCAAGTACCTTTCACAGTAAGATCACCGCTGCCAGAAACATCGGCTTTCACTTCTCCTTTTGCATCTGCTTCAATATCCAATGAGCCGGAGCCGCTCACTTTTAATTCCAAGTCTCCGGTTGAAAATTTTCCACTTCCCACAACATCACCCGAGCCACTCACTGCAACTCCTTCCAGACTAGCTACAGTCACATAAGCTGTAATTCTTTTTTCATCTCGCCAACCCCAATCGTTCCAGTGCCATTTATCTGCGCGACCGATCGACAGTTTATTGCCATCTACGTCTGTTTCAATTTTTTCTAAAACTTCTTTATCGCCTTCAAGCACCACGCTTTGTGGACTACCTTGTTTCAAAATCAGTTTGCCCGGAATGCGGAAGGCAATCTTGGTAAACGTGCCAACGCTTCGGGTCTCTTTGGTTTGTGCGTAGGTGAACCCGGAAACCAGAAGCAAAAGGAGAATGATATATCTTTTCATATTGAATAGAGGTTAATGATGTTTAAAAGATGCCCCGGCCATTAAAAGGTTGCACGGCCAACTAAATAAATTCACAATTCAATACTTAGACAGCAAAAAAGCTATTCAGGTTTCAGTAGTCCCTTTTTTTCCATGAATTTCTTCAAATTCTCAAGTGCTTGCTTCCTCACCTGACTTTGAAAAAATGCACTCCAGCCTAGTAACCAGCCGCTTAGGCCTGTAGCTTGCCGAGCCCAACTCCAGAAATTAAAATGGTCGGTGTGCTCCGTGATCTTTCCGTCTTGAATACGGATGTAGGCTTGAATTCGGTTCACGACTTTTCGATTGGTAGCCGAAAAAGTGTATGTAGCCACCCACTTGCACGTAACGTATTCTTCATCTTCAGCTTTAATGTCAGAAAATATCAAAGAAAAATTTTTAGCATTCTTGGCCAGCATTTCCCACATCGATTTTGCATCGATGCCATTCAATACTCCAAAAGCCGGATCCTGAAAAATCACTTCATCACTATAGCAATCTTGCATTGTGGCATAATCTAATTTTTGAAATGCTGAATAAAAGCGAGTCACTAATTCTGTGTTACTCATTTCTTATATATTAAGATGTGAATTTAGAGAAACTGAATGATTTTAATCAACGCACCCCGTCAAACCACTGTTTGAACTCTCCAACCTTCTCGCGGCTTACAATAATTTCCTGATCCCACTTCACGGAGGGAATAATTTTCAACCTGCTATTGGAATAGACAACTACATCCTGGATGAAATGAATATTGAGAATGTAAGATCGGTTTGCTCGGAAAAAAATTGCGGGGTCAATCAGTTCCTCCAGATTTTCAAGCGTGTAATCGATGATAAATTTTTTATTGTCGTTAGTGATCAGATAAACATCGCGGCCATCGGCAAAGAGTAATCCAATTTGGTCAGCAGTGATGGAGCGAATGTGGTCGCCCAACTTCACCATGAATCTTGATTTAAAACTCTTCGTAGGTAATGTAGTCACTGTTTGTTTTACTGTTTCAAATTTCTCCTCGCTCCAGTTTAATTGTGACCGAAGCTGTTCGAGTTTTTGAAGAGCTCCACTAAGGTCGTTGAATGAAACCGGTTTTAGTAAATAGTCGATTCCTTTTACTTTGAAAGCGTCTAACGCAAATTCATTATAAGCAGTGATGAAAATCACCGGCCTTTCAATTTTCACTAGCCGAAAGATTTCAAAACTCTGCCCATCCAAAAGCTGGATGTCCATGAAAATAAGATCAATCTCATTTTGTCTTGAGCTTAGCCACTCTACAGCTTCTTTAATAGATTGGATTTTGGCAGCTACCGAAATAGACGCATTGTATCTTTGAAGATAGCGTTCCAGCTTCTCCGCTGCAGGAACCTCATCTTCAATAATTAAAACACGTAGAGTAAGAACAGAGGTCATGCTTCCTTTGAGACTGTTAAACTTTCAGAAATTTTTATGATCGGAAATTTAATATAATTCTCTCCGTAAGCCTTTATTTGAACAAAAGGAATGTCACTAAAGAAGGAATACACACGTTGAATCCGCATAAAAGATTGGAGGCTTTCCTCATGCCTTATTAATTTTTCATTGAGTTTGTGCTGTAGCACCAGGTAGCCATCTTCTTCTAAATACAAGGTAAGATGCAATGGCGCCAAATTAGAAATCAAAGTATTCCTAACCACAGTATCCATTGCAGCTAACAGTGATCCCGGTACAACGAACGCTTCTCCAAGTGAGCTGAGCTTTGACGAGAGTTGAATTTGCTGGCCGTATTTATAGTTTAAAAGTGATTTCAAATTATTCAGCACCTGAAGTTCATCAACAACATTTACCAACTCTTTGTCTCGATTCATTAATTGATAACGATATACTCCCGCCAGTAAATCAATTTGCTCCTCCGTTGCATCAATGTCATGATACAAAGTTTGTAAAATTGACTCCAGGCTTTCGTACAAAAGATCGGGGTTGATTTCATTCTTAAAAGTTGCGAAGTCTGCTTCTACTTTTTCACGTAAACGATTTTCTTGTTCCAGCAACTGGGTATTTTCTCGAAACAAATAATCATTGCTCGAGTACAAAACATTATACAGCAATGCAGTGAATCCAAAAATGACAAAGAAGATTTGCAATTCGTGCAGGCTTACTGAAAAACCTTCTACATATCGAAAATAGGAGAACACACCAGCATAGATCACCGCCAATGAAATAGACAGACTTAAAATGGATTGAACTAAAGTGCGTTGTCTAAAGGAAAAACGTTTTAACAACGGATTTAAATAAACGATTACCAGTCGAAGACTCTCCATCGAAAGATAACTAAGGCCAATACATACATATAGTTCCTTGTTACTAAAAATACCAGTAAGCTCATTCACGTTATTGTTCACCAGTAAAATGAGCAAATACACCAACACTCCATAAACCAGAGGAGAACAGATTCTAAATATTGGATTATGAATGAACAACTTCTTCATCGTGAAATTGCTTTGAGAATTGGAAGCTGTACCGAAAATTTATCCTCGTTTTTGATTGTGACCGGAACTTTTGTGAAGAAGGAATACCGTTGACGAATATTATCCAAGCCAATTTGAAAACCAATAGGATTTAATGCCTTAGTTGTTTTGGAATTGGTCACGATAAGGTGCGTATTGTCTTGAGCAGTTATGTAAACCATCAAAGGATTTTCTTTCGAAACTTGATTGTGTTTCACCGCGTTTTCCACCAGCAGCTGTAAAGTGAGCGGTGGCATTGGCGTGTCCATTACATTTTTGGGGACATTAATTTCCAGGCTTAGATTATTCTCAAATCGAACTCTAAGCAAATAATAATACGACTTCACGAATTCGATTTCCTCTTTCAGTGAAACAAACTTTCTTTTATGATTGGTGAGCACATATTGAAAAGTGTCAGCCATTCTCCTAATAAATTCTTCCGCGAGGGAAACATCCTTGTAGAGTAATGATGAAATCGTATTGAGACAGTTGAATAAAAAATGTGGGCTGATCTGGCTCTTCAATGATTCAAATTGAAGTTCAAGTTGCCATCGCTCGAGTCGCAGTCG
>DASYTA010000575.1:0-4265 GCA_036002745.1 Cyclobacteriaceae bacterium
TGACAATATAATCTACGTGAGGAGAATTGATTACTGTTTTGTATTGGTTAGCAGCAAAATAGCCGCCCCATATAGTGATTATGTTTGGATAAAGATTTTTGATTTTTGCGGAATAGGGAATTGCTTGTCGTAGCTGAGGCCCAGGCATGGCAGAGCAACCGAAATAACCAATATCACCCTTATCGAGGTAGGTCTGAATTGTGGACCATGGATCACTCTCTAAATTTCCATCCACAAACACGTATTCAAATTTGCCATGAATGGACGCACCAACTTGTAAAATAGAATTAGGTATCCGGTGCTTGGCACGGGCGCTTCGTGGATTGAAGAGGATTACTTTTTTCATTCGGCTATTTCAAAGTTAACAAACCCATTCCAGAAACAATGCTTTCGTAGTAAGGTTCCAATTTATACCTTAGGAATTCAGATGAATCTTAAAAATCAGATCAAAAAAATTTTAACCGGCTTAACTGTTCCGCAGGAATACGTTTGTTTGAATTCAACTGATTTTTCTTACCCTCTTTCTGTTATTTATTCTTCAGAAAAAATTAAACTGAACGTTACTTCGTCTCAATTATTTATCGGTTATAAACCATTGATTCTTGCATTGACCTTTAAGGTAAGCGATCAGACCTATCAGGGTGTAAAGAATCAGAATCAAATCACATTGGATTTTGAAAATCCTAACACACTAACCCCAACTTGTCTTGCCCGATTGGAACTAAAAAAAATTAGCAACAGGATTTTAGATGACACTGCGATTTTGTTTTATGAAGGAATAAAGGGTGAACATCATTTTCTTAGTTCGTTTCATCAATGGATAAACCATCAACGTGAAAAATTGAGGAAGGATATCCCCAGCAATGTTAGCCTGCCAGGTAATTTGATAGACCAAGTTAGAATTGCTTACAGCATTCCCCGGGAAATTTCAACCATTACTGTGAGTGATGGTAACTTAATGAACATGTTCCCAACTGATTTGCACGGACCGATTGGTGAGAAATTTTATTCAGGCTCACTGCGGTTAGGAGGCTTAGCGAATAATCAAATTGAAAAATATCAAAAGATTGTGATTTCAGAAGTTGAACCTTCGTTTTACAAACAAGCTTATTCTCTTGGTAAAAATCACATGCAAAATCTTCGAAGAGAAAATGAATTTGAATTGCATAAAATTAGATCCAAGACTTTCAATTTCCCGTTACCGACTGCCGTGATTTCTTATAGAGAATTGAAAAGAGTAGATTCAATCGATGTTGGAATTCATCGCATTCACCTTTATGAGACTATCCACCGAGAAATTCTTCAAGATAGAATTTCTCCTCTCACCCATATTCATCAGTTTTATACGCAGTGGCGTCTTGACAAAGGATTGCAAACGCCAATCTTACTGCGGTAATTTTTATATTGACAAACGATGACAAACGCAATCATTCGTCATAAGCCTTGGACAGAAAGTCGAAAGCCAAAAAAATTTTTGGCCATGCGCTTTCAGGCATTGGGCGATTTGATGATAACGTTGCCATACTTACAAAGCCTTAGGGAGCAGATACCCGGTTTGCAAATTGATTTGCTTACCCGAACTAATGTGTCGGAAGTACCAAAAAATCTGAAGCTATTCGAGAAAGTGTATTCTATTTCTGGAAGAAATGGGAAGGTTCAATTTCTGTTCAGTATGTTGCTGATACCATATCTTCTTTATCAGAGGTATGATATTGTTATAGATTTACAAAATCATCGCATTAGCAAAATCATTAGAAAATTATTACTACCAAAAGCCTGGAGTGAGTTTGATCGATCCTCACTGATATTGGCCGGTGAAAGAACGCGACTTACAATTAACTCTTTGCTGATTTCCAATTCATCAATTTCAACGAACATTGAATTGAAAAATAACCTTGATGTAGAAAGCAAGTTAAGATTGAACGGCTGGAGAAATGATAACGCTTTGATTATTCTTAACCCTGCAGGTGCATTCACAAGCCGGCATTGGCCAATTGAAAATTATATTTCATTCGCAAAGCTTTGGCTGGTTAGAAATCCCTCATCTCAATTTGTTATGCTTGGTGTGAATTCTTTAAAGCAAAAGGCAAGTCGAATAAAAGACCAACTAGGAAATCAATTTATTGATCTCATCGAGCATACATCGATGATTGAGGCATTTGTTATCGTTAAGAAAGCTTCGTTGATGATTAGCGAAGACTCAGGGCTCATGCACATGTCATGGGTTCAGGGTAAACCAACAATTGCATTGTTTGGCTCATCTCCAAGTTATTGGGCATCACCGCTTGGTGAGTGGTCGAAGTGTTTTAATTCTGCTGACCTTCCATGTGGAGATTGTTTACACCAAGAATGTAAATTCGGCGATGTGCATTGCCTCACGCGATATTCTCCCGAGATGATTGTTGAAGAAGGGGAAGCGCTTTTGAAATCATTGGCAATCAAATGAAAAAAAGAATAGCCGTATGGATGCATGGTGGAATTGGAACAGGCCATTTTTCACAAGGCTATCCTGCACTTGAGAAATTGCTTGTGGGCTTGTCTTCCTATTTTGAGATTGTCATCTACTCCCAATTTGCTACCAGCCAAGAATATAGATCTTCAGAATTTTCTATTCGATCAGCACCGGTAAATGTTAAACTCGGTTTTGTCCGATGGTTTTATTTGATTCTTTATTTTTTAAAAGATCATCGAAAAAGCAAGTACAATTTGCTCTTTGGATTTTGGGGCTATCCTGCAGGTTTTTTAGCCACTGGTTTGTCCAGGATTGTAAATCTTCCTTCTACAGTTTACCTGCTAGGCAGTGATGCTGCTGGAATTGAATCAATCAATTTTGGAATTCTACATAGACCGATCATCAGAAGAATTGCCTTGTGGACTTACCGACACACAACTCTATTACTGGGAATTTCGGAATTTCAGAAAAATCAATTGAGTCCGTACGGGGTTAAAGAAATAAAAATTATTCCATGGGGAGTAAAAAAAGACGATTACAAGTTCATCGAAAAAAAACTTAGCTCGACTTTGCATGTAATCCATGTTGCTCATCTTACACCGGTGAAAGATCAAACCACATTAATAAAAGCTTTTGCTTTAATAGCTAAACAACGACCTGCTCAATTAAGAATTTTTGGTGAAGATTTTCTTAAAGGATCCATTCAAAAATTATGCAAAGAACTTGGCGTAGAAAATCAGGTTGAATTTTTACATGTAATCCCCTATCATCAAATGCCTGAGCAATATGCATGGGCCGATGTGATGTTGCATACGTCAATATCCGAAGGTCAGAGTATGGCAATAACCGAAGCTGCAGCTTCGGGAGTTTTGCTTGTAGGGACGCGAGTAGGATTATTGCACGACCTTGGAGAAGACTGTGGAATTGTTGTTGACATTGGTGATTATACTGCGTTAGCCTCGAAGGTGTTGAGCTTGCTTGATGATAATAAAAAGTGGCAACAAAAAATTCAAAACGCAAGGCAATGGGTGGAGACTCATGATTTGAGTTGGACGACTAATGAATTAGTACAGCAGCTGAATTCAGTGATAAAATAGTTTAGAATAATTGAATTGCGTACTTCGATGCGGACTGGAGTAGACGGAGCCAACCCTTATAATTTATCGGGCACATCAAATTGAAATTGAAAAAATGCCTAATTGAAGCTTTTGGATTCTCCCTTTGCAGGTTCAATAAACCAAGTTTATAATGCTGCTTTGAAGCGATGAGATTAAATTGCTTTCGTGTGAGCATCTTTTCCCCATAGAATTTCTCAATTACTTGAATTTGCTCTTGAGAAAATTGCATTTCCCTTTCTAAAGAAATATTACCATCATGCTTCCTTAGTTGTACTAATTTCTCACCGCAAAAAATCCCGATAAAACTCCAGGCCATTCTGAAAAAGAAATCGTTATCACTTCCGGAGAGCTGTTCATTAAGAGGTCCCGTTGTCTTCAGCACTTCCCTTTTAAAAAGAAATGTAGTAGGAGAAATAACAAATCTTTCCTCCATCAATTGAGGGAGATAAACATTTCCCACAAAAAGATTTTCCATTTCAGGTGTAGATGCAGCAAGGCTACCAAATTGTTCGCCATGTCCAAAAATGAAAGTGGCTTGAGGGTTATCTCTCATTAATGATAGCTGGCGCTCAAGCTTATTGGGCAACCACAGATCATCTGAGTCTAGAAAAGCGATGAGTTCTCCTTTTGAAAGCTTTATGCCTGCGTTTCTAACTTTTCCAAGCACACCACTATGCTCAATAGAATAGAACCGA
>DASYTA010000576.1:0-3335 GCA_036002745.1 Cyclobacteriaceae bacterium
TTCTCTGTTTTTTCAGTGTGAAAATTTTTTCACAACGTCCCATTACGCCTTCGGATGTTTATAAAATAAAATCTGTTTCCGATCCGCAGGTGTCGCCTGACGGTAAATGGGTGGCCTACGTTTTATCAACTCCTGATTCAGCAAAGGACAAATCGAACGCGGATATATGGATGATTAGTTGGGATGGAACTGAATCTGTAAAACTCACGGCCAGCCCTGATGGAGAAAATCACCCTCGCTGGTCACCGGATGGAAAATATTTGACATTCCTCTCTTCAAGGTATGAAACTAAGTCATCACAAATTTGGCGCATGGACAGACGTGGAGGTGAGGCGGAGAAACTCACAGAATTGAAATATAGCATCAGTGATTTTATTTGGAGTCCTGACTCAAAGAAAATTTTGCTCACCATCCATGATCAAGAGTCCAGTGACGAAGCTGAAAAGAAAAAGAGCGCTAAACCAATTGTAATTGATCGTTATCATTTCAAATCCGACGCGGATGGATACATGGAACGTAAACGCGACCATCTGTATTTGTTCGATGTTGAAACAAAAAAATTAGATACGCTCACATGCGGAGACTTTGATGAAGAAAACCCAAGCTGGTCACCCGATAGCAAAAAGATTGTGTTTGTGAGTAATCGCACTGCCGATCCTGATCGCAACAGTAACAATGACCTGTGGGTGATGGAAGCAAAGAAGGGGGCTGCTATAAAGCAACTCACACAATGGAAAGGATCTGATTCAAATCCTACATTTAGCCCTGATGGGAAATCGATTGCTTATTTAAAATCGCAATTAGAAGAATACAGCATGTACGATCAGCCTCAACTTGCTATCATTCCTGTTGAAGGAGGCGCGCCTAAAATTTTAAATGCCGCACTCGACAGGGACGTTTCTTCACCTCGTTGGTCAAATGATGGTCAGTCAGTTTATACCGTAGTTGATGATGATAGGAGAAGCCATGTGACTTCTTTCGATTTATTAGGAATCAAAAAACAGATTACCACAGGTGATCGGATATTTTTCTCTTTACAACGAGGTACTGGGAATAATTGGGTGGCAATGTCCAGCGATCCGTCAACACCGAACGAGATTTATGTGGTTGAAAACGGAACGTCACGCAGGCTCACACACATTCACGATGAATTTTTAAAAGCAAAACCGTTGGCTACCGTTGAAGCGTTTAATTCCAAAAGCAAGGATGGCACGAATGTCGGCTCATTATTATTTCGCCCTTACGGAAAATCAAAAACAGAAAAATTACCATTGATTTTATGGATACACGGTGGTCCAACTTCACAAGATGATTTTGGCTTCGATTTGATTCCTCAATTGTTCGCCGCTCAAGGTTATGCCGTCGCGACAGTAAACTATCGCGGTAGCAGTGGTCGTGGACTTGCTTACAGCAAAGCCATATCTGGTGATTGGGGGAATAAAGAAGTGATAGACTTGATTGGTGCTGTTGACCACTTGATCAATACTGGTGTGGCTGATCCTGAGCAACTGGCCATTGGTGGTTGGAGTTACGGAGGTATTCTTACCGATTATGTTACCGCAACGGACCCTCGTTTCAAAGCTGCCGCTAGCGGGGCAGGAAGTGCAATGCAACTTTCCATGTACGGATCTGATCAATACACATTGCAATACGAAAACGAACTGGGCGTGCCTTGGAGAAACATGGAAAAGTGGATGAAAGTATCGTATCCATTTTTAAATGTTGAAAAAATAAAAACGCCAACGCTCTATATGGTAGGCGAAAAAGATTTTAATGTACCTGCAGCAGGAGGGGAGCAAATGTACCAGGCTCTGAAATCATTGGGCGTACCGACGGAGTTTGTTATTTATCCGGGGCAACACCATGGTCTCGGTGTGCCGAGCTACCAGAAAGACAGGTACACGAGATACATCGATTGGTATGCGAAATATTTAGGCATGCCTAAATTGAAAGAGAAGTTGCCGGCGAAGAAATAGTTAATTCTTCAGCGCTGCTAATCTGCTCAGCAATGGTGGATGTGAATAATGAAAAAACACATAAGCTGGGTGTGGATACAAATCGCTAAGTGAATCAACTGAAAGTTTTTTCAAGGCATTGGCTAGTGCGTTTCCATCAAAGGTTTCCTTAGCATAACCATCAGCTTCAAATTCATTTTTGCGGCTGTACATGCTCATCAGTAATCCGGTGATACCAGAGATAGGGGAGAAGAGAATCGTGAAGGCAATTAAGTTCAGATGAATGGCGGTTTGACTTCCACCCAACGCAAGCGAAACATTCTGATTGAATACCATCAGCGACAAAACCCACAGCGTGAAAAAGATCTGAACAACTGAAAGTATGTAGCTGAAGATAATATGTTTCTTTTTAAAATGCCCGACTTCGTGTGCCAGCACAGCGACCAATTCTTCTTTAGTGTGATTGTTGATGAGTGTATCGAATAATACAATTTTCTTTTTCTTTCCAATTCCTGAAAAGAAAGCATTAGCCTTGTTCGAACGTTTCGATCCATCCATGACAAAGATGTTGTCGATAGGGAAATTAACTTTTTTAGCGAAAGCTTGAATTGCGTCTTTCAGCTCACCATCCTGTAAAGGTGTTAGTTTATTAAACAGAGGAAGGATAAGGGAAGTATAAAATATATTCGCCAATAGAATGAATCCCGATGCAATCAACGCAAACCAAATCCAGAAACCTGGTCCGATTTTCGAGATCAAGTAAATCAATGCGGAAAGTAAAATCCCACCAATAATCGAAGCTAGTAAATAGCCTTTTATTTTATCCATAATAAAAGTCTTCACTGTGGTTTTGTTGAAACCGTATTTCTCTTCAATGACGAAAACAGAATACCATTGAAATGGAATTGTAATTAAATCAGAAGCAATGGCAAGAACTCCAAAGAAGGCAAGCGCCAAGGGAATTTCCGATGCGATGTAGATTCTGAGAACACCATCCAACCAACCGAAACCTCCAAATATGAGCATTGTCAACGAAAGGCAAAGACTGAATGCAGATGTGATGAACGAAAAGTAAGTTTGTTCACGGTGGTAGTCGAGTGATTTCAAATATTTCTCTTTGACATAGAAAGAAGCGATCTCATCAGGGATATCTTTTCGCTGAGCGCGTAGATTGATGTACTCTAAAAATTGACTGAATAAGTAACTGACTACTACAATACCGATAATGAGCAATAAAATAGTTTGGGCTTGCATGAAATGTTTTCGATAATTTTAAGGCGCTAATTTAATGGATTCAAACTTAGATATGTCATTCACGATCAATACGCCAGCACTTTTATTTCCGGCCATCACCTTGTTGATGCTGGCCTATACCAATCG
>DASYTA010000577.1:0-5611 GCA_036002745.1 Cyclobacteriaceae bacterium
TATTTCAAAGATCTTTTCCATCAACACCCACTTCTCTCCTGGTTTTGCATGTGGTATCGCTTGCTGATACTTCCACATGAGTTTTTCCCACTCTTGAACTTTTTGATTATTGTTGTCGGCCACTGTTTTCTTTTGAAATGAAAATGAATCGATGGCTTCGATGATCATGGTTAACCGATTTCCTATTCGATAGATTTCCATTTTTTCAATTCCACTTTCCTTAATGCTCTTTTCAATTTCCGACCAAATGTTTTTGTGATAGTCTTCGTACTCCGAAATTAATTTCGGGTCATCTTTTAAATCCAGAGCCAGACAAAATCGTTTCATCAGCCTTGCGCTTTGATTTCATATCCTTTCCATCCGAAATAAATCACCATAAGGAAACAGAGGAAGGGTAAGAACATTGATTGTTGAATACCAACATTATCAGCGATGATTCCCATCAAAGGCGGAACAAGAGCGCCACCAACAATCGCCATGATAATAAGGGATGAACCTAATTTCGTCTGTGTTCCTAAATCTTTTACACCTAAAGCAAAGATGGTAGGGAACATGATCGACATAAAAAAATTGATACTCAAAATGGAATAGACTGCAATCAAACCACCGCTGAAAACTCCGATCAGGCACAAAGCAGATGCGCATGCTCCGTACAGGGTAAGGAGCTTATGATTTTTGACGAACGTCATCAACCACGTTCCGAAAAAACGGCCAATCACGAAGAGTAATGTCCCAATAGCCATATATTTCTTGGAAGCTATCTCATTGGTGGTGCCTGGCAGAAGTGTGGTGATGTAATTGATGGTGATACCCCAAATGCCGGCCTGAGCACCAACATAAAATAATTGTGCGAGTACGGCATTTCGAAGATGAGAGTTTTTAAAAATAGTTTTATCAAATTTCAGTTTAGCGCCTTTAGTCGGCTCAGGCATTTTAATTAAGAAGAACAATCCGGCTACAACCAATACTACAACCGCTATAAGTGAATAAGGAAATATTACAGCATTTGCCGCTTGTTGTTTTTGTTCAATAGTTTCAAGAGTGCCTTCGTTACCTGCAAAAATAAATTGTCCCGCCAACCATGGCCCTACAACCAAGGCCAATCCGTTGAATGACTGCGAAAAATTTAATCGCTGAACAGAAGTTTCAGCTTTTCCTAAAATGGTGACATAAGGATTTGCAGCAGTCTCAAGAAATGCAAGACCACTTGCAATGATATAAAGCGCAACCAAGAAAAATCCGAAGGTGATTGTTTCTGCCGCAGGAATAAAAAGCAAAGCACCTGTTGCATATAAAATCAATCCAAGAAGTATTCCTTTTTTGTAACTGTATTTCTCCATGAACAATCCGGCTGGGATTGCAATGGTGAAGTAACCAAAATAGAAGGCGCTCTCCACCAGCAAGGCTTGTGCGCGCTTGATCTCGAACACCGGCTGAAAGTGTGCGATCAATGCTGAGTTAAGAATGTTAGCGAGTCCCCACAGGAAAAATAAACTTGTTACGAGAATAAATGGGATGAGATAATTTTTGGAAGAATCATTAGTACTTAAATTTTCTTCAGTGCTTACAAATGCCATTATAAAATTGGGTTTAGTTGATTGCGCGATCAAGGTGCACGTAGCCACCATCAACATGAATTAATTGTCCTGTGGTGTGGCTCGATTTTTCAGATAAAAGAAATGCAGCCATGTTAGCGATTTCTTCGGCTGTAGTCATTCTTTTTTCAAAAGGTATTTTTGCCGTAATGGCTTTTAGTTTTTCTTCGGGGTTAGAAAATGTTTTGATCCAGTTGTCATACAATGGAGTGTAGCACTCAGCAACGATAATTGCATTGACGCGAATTCCGAATGGCAGTAATTCAACAGCCCACTCGCGTGTGAGTGCGTTGCGACCACCATTGGATGCAGCATATGCAGACGTGTTTCCTTGCCCCGTCTCCGCCACCTTTGAGCCAATGTTTACTATGGCTCCTTTTGAACGCTTCAATGAAGGAAGAGCATGATGAGCTAACAAATAATAATGAATGAGATTGCTATGAAGCGATTGCATAAAACGCTCATAACTTCCTTGCTCCAAACCAACACCATCGTTTACACCTGCATTATTGACTAGGCCTTCAATTCTTCCAAATTGTTTTAAGACCTGATCAACTGCTTTCTTGCACTCATCGGGCTTCGATAATTCTGCATTGACTTGAAATCCGTTGCCTCCTGATTTTTTTATTTTGTCTAAGGCGAATTGATTGTCCTCTTCACTTCGGCCGATGATAACAGGAATCGCTCCCTCTTTAGCCAGCACTTCAACGATGCCAAGGCCGATGCCTTTGGCCCCGCCAGTCACGATTATCACTTTATCCTTGAGGCGTAAATCCATGAGCTAAAGATTATAAAAATCGATGGCATTACCGCCCATGATCAATTGTTTTTCTGGAGTTGAAAGTTTTGAAATGAAATCTTCAACTAGCTTCAGCTGGCTTTTATAGGTGGAGGATAGCAAACAAACAGGCCAGTCGGAACCATAGAGCAATCGCTTGGTTCCAAAACTTTTCAGGATGGATTCAAAATAGGGAGTGATGTCTTCAGTCTTCCAGGAATTCCAATTGGCTTCCGTTGTAAAACCGGAAAGTTTGCAAAAGACATTTTCAAAAGAAGAGAGTGTTTTCATTCCCTGCGACCAATTGGTAAATTCATTACTACGAATGTCTGGCTTAGCCAAATGATCGACAACAAATTTTTGATTGGGAAACTGCTTAACAAATTCGATGACTTCTGGCAAATGATGCTGGTAAGTCAAAACATCATAGGTGAAGTTATATTTTTCAAGTTGACTGATTCCGAAAAGAAAATCCCTTTGTTGTAAAAAACCTTTTGGTTCTGACTGAACAATGTGTCGAAAGCCATTAAGGTTTTTGAATTGCGAAAAATATTCAAGTCGTTCTTCGATTTTAGCTGAACGAAAATCAACCCAACCAACAACACCTTTGATAAAGGAATTTTGTTCAGACAATTCCAACAAAAATTCTGTCTCTTGCTCGGTTTGATCTGCTTGCACAGCAACGCAACCATCGAATTTATTTTCACTCAAAATGGGAGTGAGATGTTCAGGAAGAAAATCTTTTTTGATGACACTCATCTCATCTGTAATCCAACCATGACGAGTTGAATCGTACTTCCAGAAGTGTTGATGGGAATCTATTCTTGTCACTTGGCCACCTGCCTTTGCTCTCCAAGATTTTCAATACCTAATTCAACAACATCTCCTGGCTTTAAAAACATTGGCGGTTTAAGGCTCATTCCTACACCATGTGGAGTTCCAGTAGAAATGACATCACCGGGAAGTAACGTCATGAATTGACTGATATAGCTGATGAGAAACGGAACTTCAAAGATCATGTCATCCGTATTGTTGTCTTGCATCATTTGGCCATTTACTTTTAGCCACATGTGCAAGTTGTTGAAATCAGCAATCTCATCTTTAGTGACCATATAAGGCCCGAGTGGAGCGAAGGTGTCGCAACCTTTGCCTTTCGTCCATTGGCCATTTCTTTCCAATTGAAATTCGCGTTCACTATAATCATTGTGTAAACAGAAGCCAGCAACGTAATCCATTGAATTTTTTTCTTCTACATAAGAAGCCTTCTTTCCAACAACCACGGCCAACTCAACTTCCCAGTCGGTCTTCTTACTATTTCTTGGAATAGTTATGCCGTCGTTTGGACCCGTGATAGCTGAAGTGGATTTAAAAAAGAGGATTGGCTCCGTAGGCAACGGCATATTCGTTTCAAAGGCGTGCTTAGTGTAATTGAGACCAATGCAAATAATTTTCGATGGTCTTTTAAAAGGCACACCGATTCTTGTTCCTGATTTTACTTTTGGAAGATTGGTATTTTGCTTGAGCCATTGACTCAACCTGGAGATGCCACCGGTTTCAAAAAAATGTTCATCATAGTCTTCTCCAAAAGAAGAAAGGTCAATGATTTCATTGTTTAACAAAATGCCTGGCTTCTCTTTTCCAGGATCTCCAAAGCGTAAAAGTTTCATTATAGATTTTTTAGACTAAGTATTCAATTTTAGAAATCCACCATCGATGGGATAATCACAACCCGTGAGGAAGGATGCTTCATCAGAACAAAGGTAAAGTGCAAAGTGGGCCACTTCAACTGGCTTAGCCATTCGACCGATGGGTTGCGTTTGAGATAGCTTCTCAAACATTTCTTCTTCTTTGCCTGGATAATTATTCTTAAGAAAGCCATCAACAAAAGGTGTGTGAACACGGGCAGGCGAAATGCTATTGCAGCGAATGCCATCCTTTATATAATCTTTAGCTGTTGATAAGGTCATGCTTAACACCGCACCTTTACTCATCGAATAAGCAAAACGTTCTTTTATGCCGGTGAGTCCAGCCACAGAAGCTACATTTAAGATCACACCATATTTTTGTTTGACCATTGTTGGAATTACTGCGAGCATGGAGTTATACACACCTCTTACATTTATCTGAAAGACTTTTTCAAAATCTTCAGCACTCGTAGTTTCTAGTTTTCCAATGTGAGCAATACCGGCAGAGTTTACAAGGATATCGATTCTTCCGAATTTTTTCACGATGGCCTGCACTGAAGAAACGACTTCTGATAAATGGGTCACATCGCACGTGTACCCTCTCGCCAAAAGTCTCTGATCGGATAGTGCTCGCGCAGACTCTTTGGCTACCTTAGATGTCAATTCAAGAATGCAAACCTGAGCGCCTTGTTCGGCAAATACTTCGGCAATGGCTTTCCCTATTCCGCTGCCACCGCCAGTGATGACGGCTACTTTATTTTTTAAATCGAAGAGCATACTTAGTCTGTTGCCCTAAACCTACTCAATATTTGAAAAGGAAGTAAATTCTAATTCTCCCTTTGTGAGCCATTGATCAACGGGAATTCAAAACCATGAACATGATCCAAAATTGAGACATAATGACTTAATTTAATTTAAAATTGATCCATATCAAGCCATAATGACATTGTTTTAGCTGATTTTCGACATCGGTACAATTTTTCCTAAATGGGTAATCAAGAATTTAAAAAGCATGTCAAACAAAAAAATAAAACATTATGAGCATCATTCGTTATAACCCCAATGACTTTGTACCATCAACCTTCAGCAGCTTGGTGGACCGTTTCTTCAATGAATCTCTTACCCGCACCGGTGGTAGCGTGTTCACTCCAAAAGTGGACGTGATCGAGAATGAAACTTCTTACGAAGTTCAAGTAGCAGTGCCCGGACTCAACAAAGAAGATTTCAAGATTGAAATCAACGACAATTACTTGACGGTAAGTGGTGAACGTAAATTCACAAACGAAAAGAAAGACAAAAACTTTCGTTCGATCGAAACGAACTACGGTTCATTCCAACGTTCTTTCACATTGCCTGATAATGCAGATGGTTCAAAGATCAATGCGAAATACAACAACGGTATTTTAGAATTAGTAATACCGAAAGACGAAAAGAAAATTTTAAAGCAAACCATTAAGGTAGCTTAGTAAGGACTGGGGTTTAGG
The DNA here is from genome assembly GCA_036002745.1 of Cyclobacteriaceae bacterium. GTDB lineage: Bacteria > Bacteroidota > Bacteroidia > Cytophagales > Cyclobacteriaceae > ELB16-189. The sequence continues at coordinate 5,543 of DASYTA010000577.1, forward strand.
TTTAGGTAAAGCCCGCTTCAACTTAGGTTGAGCGGGCTTTTGCTTTTAACCGGCATTATGCATTGGCAA
>DASYTA010000578.1:0-3373 GCA_036002745.1 Cyclobacteriaceae bacterium
CACCGTTTGGTTGAGTTTGTCTTGCGCATTTACTAAAGGCAAGAACTATGATGATTAAGAAGATAACTCTCATCGTTTCACGACATAAATAAGGCTAGAGTAATCTAAGTTTTTTCTCGCCTTGAAATTCGATTTTAGTCCGATAATGAAGGCAAATAATAATTGAAGAAGTCTTGGACGGTTAGAATTCTGATAAGACTCGCTGAGTAGCGATACATAAAAAGAGTCCAGCCGCATCGGTAATATTTTCACTAACTCTAAGCCATTTTTCTTTAGTAAGACTTCCATATTCTTTTTATCGAAATGCCACAAGTGTCTTGGCACATCATAGGCCGCCCAAAATGATTCGTAATGGGTTGCATCATAGGATTCTAAATTCGGAACTGCAATGAAAATCGTGCCGGATTGATTTAGAAGATTGTAAATAGTTTTGAGCGTTAGATTTGGGTCGGGCAAATGTTCTAGCACATGCCAAAGGGTAATGGCATTGAAATTATTTTCGGTCACTTCTGCGATAGACTTATTTATTTCAACTCCAGTTTTTTTTCGGGAAGACTCTCTTGCGTTTGATGATGGCTCTACTCCTGAAATATTCCAACCATGAGATTTCATTTCGAATAGAAATTCACCCGTTCCGCATCCGATGTCTAAGATTTTATTTCCTTCAGAATATTTTTTTACCAGTTTCCTTTTCCAGCCCAAAGTAATTTTACGGGCAAGCAGATAAATATTATCAATTAGACTTTTGCTCCCACCAGTGTGAGAAATGTATTTATCAGATTGATAGTAGTTCGGGAGTGTTGCATCATCTGGCCTAGGGTCGGTAAAAGTAAAATTGCAATTCAGACATTTTTTGAGCGTAAATCTTTCTTGACTTGTTGTGTAGTCGACGCAATTTAAATGAACGTTGAATTCAGTTCCATTACAAATGGGGCAGTTGAGAATAGAAGTGAGTGCCATTACTTGCCAAGATACACGCTTAGGACTGATACATCTGCAGGAGAGACACCGCTTATTCTTGTCATTTGGCCGATTGTTTCTGGTTTGATTTTTTTGAGTTTCTCCCTTGCCTCAGAGGAGAGTGCCTTCACTCTGTCATAGTCAAAGTCTGGTCGGATTTTATAATTTTCTAGGCTTTCGATTTTCTCTGCTAGCTTCTGTTCACGATCGATATAGGGTTCATATTTAATTATGATCTCCGCCTGCTCAAGAATTTCTTTTGAATACTTGCTCAAAGTCGATGTGAGATCCGAGTTTATTTTTAAAAGATCCTTAAATCCAATCTGAGGTCGCTTAAGTAGATTTATTATAGGTGTCTTTTCTTCGATTGGAGAAGATTCAAGTTGTGATAAGGAATCATTAAAATCTTCGGGAGTAGCTCGCATTTGTTTAAGCTCCTTTAACAAAGAATCAATTTCTGTTTTTTTATTCCTTACTTCATCAAATCGTTGGGAGCTTGCTAATCCAATTTTGTGTCCCATTTCTGAGAGTCGAAGGTCGGCGTTGTCCTGCCGCAACAAGATTCTATACTCGGCCCGACTAGTGAACATGCGATAAGGTTCTATCGTCCCCTTGTTCACTAGGTCATCAATTAAAACGCCTATGTATGCTTCTGATCTTTTTAGAATGAACGGGTCTTTTTCATGAACTTTATTATGAGCATTTATTCCCGCCATTAAGCCCTGGCATGCGGCTTCCTCATAGCCTGTTGTTCCGTTGATCTGGCCTGCAAAATACAGATTATCAACAAGTTGAGTCTCCAACGTCATTTTCAATTGGGTTGGAGGGAAGTAGTCATACTCAATTGCATAGCCAGGTCTGAACATTTTTACATTCTCAAAGCCGGCAATCTTTTTTAATGCTTCGTATTGCACTCCTTCAGGAAGTGAAGTTGAAAAGCCATTAACATACACTTCCACAGTACCCCAGCCTTCTGGCTCAACAAAAATTTGGTGCCTATCTCTTTCTGAAAATCTATTGATTTTGTCTTCAATTGATGGACAATATCTCGGCCCCAAACCTTTTATTCTTCCTTGAAACATAGGAGACTTGTCAAAGCCTTTTTTGAGCTCTTCGTGAACGTCTTCACTTGTGTAGGTTATCCAACAGCTTACCTGATTCTTGAGAGGTTTTGTATCTGTATATGAAAATTTTTCTGGGGTGTCATCTCCAGGCTGTTCTGTCATTTTGTTGTAATCAAGCGATCTACCATCCACACGAGGTGGTGTACCTGTTTTCATTCGTCCAGATTCAAATCCAAGACCAATGAGTTGCTCGGTGATTCCTGTGGCTGCTTTCTCTGCTGTTCTACCTCCTCCGAAGTTTTTGTCTCCAATGTGGATTTTACCATTGAGGAATGTACCGTTAGTTAACACCACGGCCTTCCCGAATATTTCCATTCCGAGGGATGTTTTGATACCAACAACTCTTTTATTCTTGATCAGAAGGCCAGGAACCATTTCTTGCCAAAAATCAATGTTTGAAGTTCTTTCCAGAGACAGCCTCCACTCCTCAGCGAATCTTGCTCTATCATTTTGAGTTCGGGGACTCCACATTGCTGGTCCTTTAGATCTATTGAGCATCCTAAACTGGATCATAGACTTATCTGAGACAATTCCGGAGTATCCACCTAAGGCATCAATTTCTCTCACGATTTGACCTTTGGCAACTCCTCCCATCGCCGGATTGCAAGACATCTGGCCAATCGTTTGCATGTTCATGGTTACCAGAAGAACCTTGGAGCCCATGTTGGCGGCAGCGGCAGCAGCCTCACAGCCAGCGTGACCAGCCCCAACAACTATAACATCATATTCAGGAAACATAAAGATTTTGGTGTTCCACGTGGAACGTGACAGCAATCCTTTCGGGCTATTGTTTCACGTGGAACATTGTTTTCCACAAAGATAAGTAAGCTTCTTCCTTTTTGCGCATCGTTGAAATTTCACGAGGCTTTTTGTCCTTATAGCCTGTGAGATGTAGAACCCCGTGTATCATCACCCTAAGAAGTTCATCATTGAAATGGGAGTTAAACTTTAGGGAGTTCTCTCTAACCCTATCTAAACTTATATAGATTTCTCCTGAAATGTTTTTGCCTTCTGAGCTATCGAAGGTTATTATATCTGTGAATGTATTGTGATCAAGAAATTCTTTATTCAAACCAAGAAGGTAGTCATCCGAACAGAAAATGTAGTTGATGTCGAGAATCAGTCTTTTCTCTCGCCTTGCGGATTCAATTATCCACTTGACGGTCTTTCTGGGATGTACGATTTTAAATTTGGTCTCTTCGTAAAAGAAACGGATTGGCATCTACTGATTAACGTAAAAGCTTAGCTCCACTACTTTTCCGTTTTCCTTAAAATCCACTTCGTCAGAC
>DASYTA010000579.1:0-2045 GCA_036002745.1 Cyclobacteriaceae bacterium
TGTTTCCACATCCACAAAACGGACAAGCAAGAATTGTTGAATAAGATAAAATCAGAAAACTGATGGAGAAGAATATTCTTTTCATGGTGAGGCAAAATTAAAATTATTTCTTTGCTGGAGGAAGAAGTACTGCATCCACTACATATATCACCCCATTCGATGCAGGAACAGTGGCAACAATATTTGCACCATTCACTGTATATTTTCCATCCTTTATACCGATTACTACATCATCCAGGTTTACCTGATTAAGCTTTTGGCCCTCTCTCAAGTTCTCAAGTTTATAAACACCAACCGAAACGTGATATTCCAAAATATTGCGCAAGGCATCTTTGCTTTCAGGCTTTAATAAACCTTCCACTGTGCCTGCGGGCAATTTATCAAATGCAGCATTGGTAGGTGCAAACACAGTGAATGGCCCGGCATTCGAAAGTACATCAACATAAGAAGCGGCCTTCAGCGCGGTGACTAGCGTAGTATGATCAGTGGACCCAACAGCAACACGAACTATGTCTTTTTGAGAATCATCATCCTTAACCGAAGATTGGCCACCCCCTGCGGGAGCTTCTGCAATTGCATCTGTAGGTTGTTGGGTTTTGCCACCACAAGAAAATAAAAATATTGTCAACGCCACCGACAGCAACATCGACAATCCGGTTTTTTGGATTTTCATAAGGAGTTGTTTTTTCTACAACGTTCTCCAATTGCTGTCTACTGTGATATGACTTTCATCATGATCCCATAAAATAATTGTTGGGTATTTCAGAGTCTACATTTTTCGATTATGATCTCACTCATAATTTACTTAGTACACAACAAGTAGGTTTGAGAGTAATTAAACTAATTTATCATGACAGCAACGGAACAAAACTTAGAAATGGCAACCGCATCAGTGGCGGAAATTGCCCTGCATTTCCCTCAATCCATCGCGGTATTTAATCAACACAATATTGATTACTGCTGCAATGGCAAAAAGTCTTTTGTGCAAGTGTGCACGAAAGCAAATCTACAACCTCAAATTGTTTGGGAAGAGATACAGCAAAAGCAGCGCGATGCCAGCGGCGATAACCTTTTACATTTTGAGATATGGGATATCTCCCTGCTCATCGATTTCATTGTTCAACATCATCATAAGTACGTGCGCGAATCAATTCCTCAATTGGAATCGTTACTTAATAAAGTTTGTACAAAACATGGAGCAGATCAACCCCAGCTACTTGCCATCAGAAAAGATTTTTACGAATTAGCAGAGGAATTATTAGGTCATCTTCCCAAAGAAGAAGGCATATTATTCCCAGCCATTAAAAGATTGGTAAATAATAAAGATTCAGGAGATTTAAATTTGAGCAGCCCAGTTTCGGTTATGGAACACGAGCATGAAATAGCTGGCAAATTGATGAAGTCCATTCGATCTCTCTCGGACGACTATACACCTCATGCCAATGCGTGCCTCTCCTTTCAAATGACATACAAACTATTGCAAGAATTTGAAAATGACTTGATGCAGCATATTCATTTGGAGAATAACATTCTATTTCCTAAAACTTTAAAATTAACTCAAAGTAATAGTTGTCAAGTTCCAAGCAGCTGCCAAATTCCAAATTAAAATTGATTAAGCTTATACAACTTCAAAGACATCTGAAATCATCAGATGTCTTTTTTTGCGAACCTTCTCAGTGCAAAGAGTAACGGAACTCCTGTCCAGAGTATTAAGAAAAGAAACGAGTAAGTGATTCCGAAACTGCTTCCGAAGAAGTTCTTATAGAAAGCCCCTGTGTAGCCCATCAATGCGGAAAGATCCAATTTCAATAATATAATAATTCGGGCGAGGTCCACTGGATTAAGCGAACTAAGAACCAACGTTACTTTCTCCAAAGGGTAATCACTGAAACTATAGATCACATAAAGTACCAATCCATCATAAATCAACGTGAAGTAAAGCCAGAACAGAAGAGCAACTCCTATGCCTTTAGCTTTATCACGAGTAGTAACGGATGCAAGAAAAGCAAGTGCAACAAATGCAAAAGTGAGCAAGAGCCCAGATA
>DASYTA010000580.1:0-3729 GCA_036002745.1 Cyclobacteriaceae bacterium
CATTTATTTACATGAAACAGGACGAAGTCTCGGTCCGATACTTTTATTCCTTTGATAGAGTTATAAAGGATATCATTTAATTCATGGGTACTGTAAGATGATTTTACATCAGTTCTGCCAAAGGCCTCGTAGGCCATACTATGAAAAGTCTTTACTTCTGCTTCAGCTCCGGTGCTTTTACATTTTACATCAAATGCATCATTGTTGGCTCGGTTAAAGCAGAGGTAAAGAATGTATTCCTTCGGCCCCCTCCGGAGAACATAGTGGTGGAATAAGGTAGATTTTCCAGTGCCGGCGAAAGCCTGAATTCTTATATGGCCGTCTAGTGAGAAAATTCTTTCTTGTTCTTCAGACAGTTTGTTTAATGTCTCAACCATCCTAAGGTGTCAAAATATTTTAACGTCCCAGTGTAATAACAGTCCGCAACGTCGCATACCCTTGAACTTGTCTTTATTTTCCCAATTTTAAAATCCTTCTTAAGAAGCTTTTGGATCTCAACTTCATTGTTCTGAAGCAAACTTTCGCCATAACATAGAGGGCTTTTGATAATGCGTGTCATCGCCAGGTTCCTACCGAATACTCCTTCTTTTTCAGTATTCGTTGCGTATTTTTTTAAATACCATAAGTCCTGATATTTCTTTGGTTCCAGCAAAGGAGAATTTAGCTTGGCTTGAAACTCATTAACTATTAATGACGATAAGGTAATCGACCGTTCGAGTTCATCACTTGTGGCCAGCCTGATAAAATCTTCCATCTGATTTTCCATACTCATCTCCTGAGTGGTAAACCCTCCGGCAACAAATGCAACTGAATAATTGTAATCCACGGTAGGGCAAAACACTTTTGGGGTATTCTTAAATTCGGATGCATTGTAATGAATTATCAAGGTAGCATCTGGATTGAACGCGTTAATTTTATTTGCGCGTGCCCAAAATTCCTTATCCTTAAAATATTTATGAAAAACATCATGCTTGTCTGCTCTTTTTAATTCTTCAAATTTTTCCCTTGAAATTTTTCCTGCCTTCAGATCGGCATTGAGTTCCTTTTTGAAATCCTTTTTATACCACTGGCTAAAGGTTTTCCCGATTGCTGTTTGACCTTCTTCCCTTGTTAACATGACTTCGAACCCTGCCTGTTTTAAAAGACTTTTCAGATGTAGTGCTGTCGCCATGGTCAACTGAGATTCATAAAAGGATCCCTTCTTCGTTTTAATAAACCTCTCTTCAATTACTGCTTCATTAAATGATGTGGCACTGTGACCTGGATCGATTGCTACACGAATTGGGTATGGATGAGAACTTGTTCTCACTTTTTCTTTTTTCAGGCTGATCTCAAGAACCGGATTGGGGTACTCACCTTTCTTCGCCAATTCTAAAAGAGCTGTGTCCTTTAATAGAACATTAAAATATTTCTCTTGGGCCGCTACAGGTTTCAGAAAAGCTATAACCAGAGCTGTAAAAATGATACTCTTCATAATTTTGATAGTTTTGGATGTCTTAAATGTACGCTACTTAAAAACAATATACAATGTCAAGCAAATTGATGTCGCTATAATGATATTTTGAGTGATGACCTTTTTCAAATTTGTTCTATCAGACCTGAGGCCTATAAGAAATAAACTAAAGCAGAACGGTGCCCACAGATAAATGAAATTTATTCTGGATAGTAAATCGAATGTCAAGTTGAGGAAAGTGATTCCGCTAACTAATCTCAATGAGATAGTCATAATGATAAAAAAAGCGGTTAACTGATTCCTGGCACGATTATGAAATGAGCCAGTAATCCAATAGACAAATGCCGAAGAGAGAATTACAACGATGTAGTCCCCAATAGTTATTTGCGAAAGGATTTCTTTCAAACTCATTTCCTCTTAATAAGGCTCTTCATCGACTAAGACTTTTTCAGATTGAAGCAGATCTAGTTCATCAATTTCTTCTTCTGTCAGTTCGATATTTTCGGTTGGATTTGGATAAACCGATTGGATCGCACTGTAAAATGATTTCACAGGATCCTGCTCCCTGGTAAGTCTATGAAAAATTGTTTCCTGAAATTTATCATGCAGGACTTGGTTTAACGCATAAGCCCCATATTCGATTTGTCCTCCCAACAATTCCCTTATCTTACTATATGAGTCTTCAATAACCGAAGGGATATGATATACCATCCGTGAAGCTTTTGATTCCTTAATACAATTCACGATCGTAATCATTTCCTCTTCATTTGGTTTCCTTGCCCCTTCGAAAATGATCAGGTCAGTTTCAGTAAAAAAGCGAAGCCTGATCCAAGCCCCTGGTACCTGGCTTTCAAATAGTGTGTGTTCCATTTCCTAAATTATTTTTAAATGTGGTAATCAATTTTTGTCTATGCGGGAGGGGAAGGTCTGCGAAATGTTTTACGAAGTCGCTTTCAAGTGTGAAGGGATCTTCTAGTTTTTTGCGAAGCTTGTGAACAGCGAGAACCGTTTTCCAAAAACTTAAATGTTTCAATGGATCCTGATAAAACTCAGGTTGAATGCTCTGGTTTAAAGCTGATCCCAGCAATTTGATAGAAGAGCGGATTTTTATCTGGAGGAAAATTTCACTCTTTTTATATTTTTCAGCCATTACAGCCATATCCATCCGTGAAAGATAGTCAGCTACTAAATCGGCATGGATGTACTCAGTCGAGGTATTGTTCAAGGACATGGATTATTGCTGATTTGGTTTCATAGTTCTTTTTGCTGAAGTGATAGAAGAATATTGTCTCAAGATTAGCCTTATCCTCTGTGGTGGAATAGATGATATAGTCCTCAATAACGTTGAGCCAAAATTTTCTGAACTCCAATGGCTTTAAAACAAATTCGGAAGGAATGTGGGGGTAAAGGCGAACTTTTATAGTATTTAAGCTTCTTTGGATTTCTTTTAAAATTGCAGCTCTGGATATACTTCTTTGCTCTGCTAAGTTTTCAAGTGTCTTACCGAGTAGATAACTCTTCAATAAGTCATTATCCATTTTCCAGACAACTCCGTCGTCCTCAATTTTTGAAAGTACGGCTACTTCCTTATTTGAAGAATCATCAAAACTAATTTTAGCCATTGCTACGCTTCTATTGTTTCTGAATTACTTTTTTTTTGCGAATTATTGATTGCCTCCGCTATAATGGGTAGATCACTTTCGAAGGCTGACTGGGCATAATATTCCTCTTTGAAAAAATTAAAACCATTAGGGTTCTCAATATTGAATGACACCGGAAGTTTACCACTTACTACATACTTATTTAGGTTCTCAGCGAGTTTGTTAGTATTGGCCACATAGATGTTCTCAATAGTTCCAGGATTATTGAGTTTTTCACTCAGGTACGATGCTAACTGATCAGTTATCTTGTTTTCAAAAATGACTACCGATTCACCCTCGTTAAACATAGAGTTGGTGGCCAAATAATAAACCGCTTCTTCGGGATTTGAAATAAGATTAACTCGACCTGTAAAATCACCACTTGTCCAAATCGATTTTCCTTCAGGAGTTGTTGCAATCTTATCACCTAATGCTGCTACGGTGTATCCTTTATCACGTAGCTCTGGATCGTACATTGGAAACAGGACAAGTCCACGAGCCGGGTTATACATTTCTGGATGTCCAGAGATCTTTTCGATTACCTGTTGTAATTTTTCATTGGGAACAAAGGCCTGAATAGAATGTGTAGCCTTTTTTAAGCTAGCATCAGCTGTGGTGTATCCGGATTCTGAAACT
>DASYTA010000581.1:0-2413 GCA_036002745.1 Cyclobacteriaceae bacterium
TCAAAATCAATTTTGCTTACTTCATCGCTTGGTTTATGATAATCTTCGTGAATGCCATCAAAATAAAATATGATGGGCACATTATTTTTTGCAAAGTTCCAATGGTCAGAGCGATAGTATAACCGGTCAGGGTGATTTTGATCGTTGTAAGTGTAATCAAAATCAAGTTGGGTGTACAATTTATTATTGCTTTCATTGATATTATGTAGCTCGCTGGAAAGTTTGTCAGAACCAATGACATAAACATAATCCGGTTTGCCATTGTGTTGTGGATCTTTTCGGCCGATCATGTCGATATTCAGATCGGCAACAGTGTTTGCTAAGGGGAACACAGGATGAGTAACATAATATTCTGATCCGAACAGTCCTTCCTCTTCACCGGTCACCGTCATGAATAAAATACTTCTTCTTGGACCATGACCATCTTTCTTTGCTTGTGCAAATGCTTTTGCTAATTGCAAAACTGTAACTGTTCCTGATCCATCATCGTCGGCCCCATTGTTTACTTTGTCTTCACCTTCATTCAAACCAATGTGATCGTAGTGTGCAGAGATTACAATGAGCTCATCTTTTTTGTCGGTGCCTTCAAGATAACCTAACATGTTTTCAGACTTCACCACTTTTGTTTCGATTGAAACTTTGTAAACAATTCTACTTGGTTTGAATTTGGACAGAGGTTTTTTTGTAGCATCATCTGATGCAGCCTTCACAAATTTTTCAAACGGAGTATTAAATATTTTTGAAACAGTAGCTTGATTTACTAGAAATATTCCTTTGTTACTTGGGTCAGGTTTATTTAAACTAAGGGAACCTTCACCAAGAAATTCCTTAAGCTGATTGGCAAATGGTTTGAATTCTTCTGGCTTGCCGTTGGCTACCACCAAAATCATGCGAGCACCTTTTTCGTGCGCTGCCGCTGAAGTTTTACGCAACGCTCCAAGCACATTAAAAGATAATTCATCAGCAAGGATGACGACGGCTTTATCTTTTACATCGAGATATGCAAAGTCGGCATCAGTAGCCTTACCAGCAAAAACTGCTTCCAATGAAATTTCACCGCCACTTTCTGACTGGCCGATATAAACAATGTCATTAAAATTATTGTAACGATTCGTTCCCACCTTCATATAAATATCTCCAGGCACTGCCGATGATAGTTCATAAGGCATGTAATGAGAGCCCTTAACCGGACCATCAAGCCCAAGCGTTTCAAAATAGTTGTTGATGAATGAGGAGGCCATCTTTTGTCCTCTGGAACCGGTGTATCGACCTTCAAGCGCATCGGCTGCGATAATAGAAAGGTTATCTTTCAGGTCGGAGGTTGTGATTAAATCCGCATACTTTGTTGTTATTTGATTTAACTGTGCAAAGCCCAACTGCGATATAAGAATCGTAAATCCAAGGAAGAGTTTTTTCATAAAAAATTTGTTAGAGAACAACGCCAAACAATTCGTTCAAAGGTAATTATTTTTCGAAAGGCCGATTATAATTGGAAACAACAAAGTGAGATTATATTGCGTGCGATATCACTTGAAGCAATTGCAATTGGTTTCTAGCACGCACTAAGTTTTGTTCAGGATAAGTGATGTGATAGTATGTATTGCCTCTTAAGAAATCGGCCAACATTCGTAAAGCCATGATGTATGTCATCATCATTCCTGAAAAAGGAATTGATTTTTTCTCTGACGGAGTTAGTAAGTCATTCATCTGAGAAAGATACCCATCAAGAAGAGCCTTATAAATATTTTCACGGAAAGATATTTTTGAAATATCTTTTTCTTCTTCATTCACCGGACTAACGAAGGTTCGAACCATATCGCCCAAATCGTAGATGAAATATCCAGGCATTAGTGTGTCAAGATCAATAGCACATATAGCTTTTTGCGAAACGGAATCGAATAGAATGTTGTTGACCTTGGTGTCGTTGTGAACGATACGAGAAATTAAACTTCCTTCGCTAATAAGTTGATTGTATTCCTTTACTAAATATTGGAATGATTTCGCATTCTCAATTTCGTTCTTCGAAGCGTTGATTGTTTCTGGTTTAGCCTTTTCGAGTGCGTCTTCGAATTGTTCATATCGCGACGCTAGATCATGAAAGCGATCTAGCGTTGGTTTGAAAAGCGAGATATCGGCTCCTCCTAAATTTTTCGTCAGTTCACCAAATCCTTTTGCAGCCTCGAACGCTTCTTGTTCTGAACTTACTTCATCAATGGTGAAAGTATTTTCAATCAAAGGATAAAGTCGCCAGGGAAAGCTTTCGTTGTCATAAAACAAATCGTTGCCTCGTGAGTCAGGAAGAGCCTGAGGGAATAAATAATTCGGATGATGTTGCTTTAAATATTGAAATGCAATGCGATTGTTGGAAGCAATGATTTCCGGTTGAGTAAAGACGTTTTTGTTTACTCGCTGT
>DASYTA010000582.1:0-2869 GCA_036002745.1 Cyclobacteriaceae bacterium
TCAGCAACACCATGCCATTGTCCTTCCTCCAAGGTGGCCTGAACTATTACATCCACACCAGCCTTCATCGCCTCGAGGGTTGCTTCTTGAGATTGACCTCTAACGTCAACAACTTTCATTTTTTTTGAAAGATACTTTACGTAAGCAGCCTCATGCTCACGCCCTCGCTGGATCAAAACATCGAGAGAAGGATCTCGGTAGCTTGGACGTTTCAATTCACCCAACGCTACTTTTCTTTCAAGTTGAGTAAGATGCTCACAACTTAAATGATTGGAGAGATCGGTAGCAGCAAGTTGAAATTTATCCGAAGCGAAGTTCATTAGTCAAAAGTTAAGTTATTCCATGCTACAAAGGGCGGGGATTCTTCTCTCTTTTTGAAATCCATGAATTTTTGACTTTGCCGTATTTGTTAGCGTTCACTATTTTACATTGTTCAATAAACGTGAACGCTATAAAATAGTGAACAAATCACAAAAAAACCGTCCTAAGAGTTGTTGAAGGCTGGCAGAAGATTACCTTTCTAAACCAATAAAAGAACAACAACAATATGAACTGGCTTAATGTCATAGGATTAATTTTAGATATGATCGGAGTGGTTTTATTATTCTTCTTTGGTCTGAGGAGCCGACTGGATGAAGATAAACCTGATAGCCCTATGCAAATTCTCGCCAGAAAATTCGATCCAAGAGAGAAGCAATACAAGCGCCTTTCTTCAATTGGCTTCATTCTTGTCTTTCTAGGTTTCGTTTTGCAATTGATGGGAGCTATTATGAAATAGAAATTTCTTAATGCAACAGTGGATTTTATTTCATGCCATTGAAGTACCTATCTAATTGTCCTGACTCGTACAATCTTCGTTTACCGATCTTAATACTATTCAATTTCATCTTCACAGTAAGAGAATGAAGAGTCACAAGTGAGATCCTGTATTTTTGACTCACCTCAAATCTTGTTAGGTACTTTGGCTCTTCTTTGCTGTTATCAATTATACTTTTCAGCTCTGCGATTATTTCCTGCTTCAATCTGTTAAGCTTACTTTCCAAGACTGCCTGGAATTCGAGATAATCTACTACGATTAGTCTTTGCATAATAAATTCTTTAAAGTAATGGGCCTTTATCTGGTTGTGTTACTAATATTAGCTTATTCTGTTGTACAGTAATTAGCTTATTCTGCTACACTGCAAGTAGATTTATTCTCTTAAGACGTCCGGTATGTCTTTTGAAAATATTGAAATCCAGTTAATTAGCCCGGTTTTATAATAGCGTTATTAATAAATCACTTTATTTCACTTAAAAGTGAATATTTTCTTTGATATTGACGTTATATTTGCAGCCCAATTCAGTTATAAGTGAATTTCAGAATAGTAAAGCTTGAGAAATTTTCCGGGTCTGAGGCTTCCATCTATTCCGTTATTCTCGAAGAGGATGAACCGGAGCAAAAAACACTCTTCGAATACTTTGTAGCTGAAAATATTACAAACCATCGTGAAGAAGTTAGAGACATCGCAAGCCGTTTGATAACGATCGGAACTAAGACAGGCGCTCGTGACATCTTCTTTAAGGATCATGAAGGAAGGCATGGTGATGGAGTCTGTGCGCTGTTTGATAACCCCGACAAAAACCTACGGCTTTACTGTATTCGATTTGGGAAAGGCATCCTAGTCATAGGTGGTGGCGGGCACAAACCTAAGTCTATGAAAGCTTTTCAAGAAAGTAAGAAACTGACGAAGGAAAACGATTATATGAGAATCGTTTCAACCGAAATTGAAAACAGGATTAGAGAAAAAGAAATTACCTACTCCCCAGATGGAACAGAATTATTAGGAGAATTTAAATTTTACGACCATGACTAAGCCAAAGCAAGCTCAAAGCCATACTAGCAAAGTGCTGGATGCGCTTGTCAATGAAATTACGCCACGGGAGCAAGCCCGCACGGACAATAGAATGCTATTGGCGATTAAAATTGACGATGCCCGAAAAGCCAAGGGCTGGACACAACAGGTTTTCGCAAAAGAAATGGGACAGCAGCCATCAGTAATAAGCAAGTGGCTGAGTGGTACACATAATTTCACTGCCGACACAATGTGGGACATTGAAGAAAAATTAGGCGTTGAACTTATTTCTCTCAAGGAGAGAGAATGGAAAGTAACACGCGTAGTGGAATATAAAATTACAGTGCAGAGCCCGGGCCTTTTTACTACTGAGTATGTCAGCCCTTACACAAGCCTGTCTGATGTTGAAGAAAATACCATCGAAACTAAACCTTATAAATATGGCTAACGAGGCCAAAACGGTTGCCCCTTTATTTCAGTTGCGAGGAGTTGAATTGCACGAACTAACTATTCATAAACCGGTACCTGGTGTGGCTACTCCCGCCAACTTTAACTTCGAGGTTAGTGTTGTAGCTAATGTTGACAGCAATAAAAAATTGGTAATCAACGCCACTCACGTTAAAATTAAAGGTGATAAGCAAGATGCAATTTTAGGTTCTATCACTTGTGCTTGCATCTTCAGTGTGGGGAACTTTGAAGAAGTAATTACGATGAAGTCTGAGACTCTTGCAGAGATAAATGAGACATTTGCTGAAACGATTAACTCCATATCCATTTCAACAACTCGCGGTGTAATGTTCAGCGAGTTGAAAGGCACGACGCTACACTACGCTTTTCTTCCAATTATTGACATTAAAAGTTTGGCCAAGGCTACAGTGTGAGTCCTGCAAAGCTACAATGGGTATTCTTAGACAAACATATTATCAATGCGACGTTTGCAAAGGCATTTCATCTTGGACAAGAAATCATCGTTGCATTGAGCGAGCTGTCGGTTATGGAGCCGCAGGATGGGAAGTTTCATTTATCACCTGCTCTGA
>DASYTA010000583.1:0-3917 GCA_036002745.1 Cyclobacteriaceae bacterium
GCTTGTTCACCAAGATGGAAAAGTTGAGCTGTATGTGACTTTGCCAGAAGGCAGCACAGCCAATGCAATTCAATTTGATAAGAAAGGAAACATGTTGGTTGCTGATTTTTCAGGCCACAACATTTTGAAAGTAGATACGAAAACGAAAAAAGTGAGTGTGTATTCGCACAACGATCAGTTCAGCCAGCCGAATGATATTTGTATCAACAAAAAAGGACAACTCTTTGCGTCTGATCCAAACTGGAAAGAAAGCACCGGAAAAATCTGGAGAATTGAAACGAACGGCAAAGCTGTTTTGCTTCAGGACAAAATGGGAACAACGAACGGCATCGAGTTGAGTCCTGATGAAAAAACTTTGTACGTCAACGAAAGTGTTCAAAAAGTAATCTGGGCTTTTGATGTCGATTCAAAAGGAAACATCAGTCACAAAAGGAAATTTTTTGACTTCCCAGACTTCGGAATGGACGGAATGAAATGTGATAAGCAAGGAAATCTATTTGTTACTCGTTACGACAAAGGAGTTGTTGCCATTATTTCTCCGCAAGGGCAACTAATTCGCGAAGTGCAGGTGAAGGGAAAGAAAACCAGCAACATTGCTTTTGGGGGGAAAGACGGAAAAACTTGTTTTGTAACACTTCAAGACCGCAAGTGTGTGGAGACTTTTAGATCAGAGACTGCCGGGAAGAATTATTGATTTTAAGTCGGCTAAAAATCTTACTTTTGGAGTCTTTTTATTTTTGAATAGATGAAAATCTCCTATCGCTGGCTCCAACAGTATATTAATATCACCGAATCACTTGAAGAGATTGGGCAAGTGCTCACTTCTACTGGTTTAGAAGTGGAGAGCGTTGAACCTTTTGAAACCGTAAAGGGCGGCCTCAAAGGATTGGTTATTGGTGAAGTACTTACTTGCGCGAAACATCCTAATGCTGACAAGCTTTCGATTACTACTGTAGATGTTGGCGGTGATAAACCATCGCAAATTGTTTGCGGTGCACCGAATGTGGCTGCTGGTCAAAAAGTGGTGGTTGCTTTACCTGGCACCACAGTTTATCCAACTACAGGAGATCCATTCACAATTAAATCGGCAAAAATTCGTGGAGAGCAGAGCGAAGGCATGATCTGCGCTGAAGATGAAATCGGTTTGGGTGCAAGTCACGCTGGAATAATAATTTTGAACACGACGGCAAAAAATGGAACCCTTGCCACGGAATATTTTAAAATTGATTCTGATTTTGTTTTTGAAATAGGACTTACACCCAATCGCGCCGATGCGGCATCGCACGTTGGTGTAGCACGAGATATTAAAGCGTCTAAAAACCGCGAATTGAAATTGCCTGACGTTTCTTCTTTTAAAATTGATAATCCAAATTTAAGGATTGATATCAGCGTAGAAAATACGGAGGCTTGTCCTCGTTATTCTGGCGTTACTATTTCAGGAGTCACTGTTGGCGAATCGCCTGATTGGTTGAAGAGCAGGCTGAAAGCCATTGGCTTATCGCCAATCAATAACATTGTTGACATCACGAATTTCGTTTTACATGAAGTAGGTCAACCGCTACATGCTTTTGACGCTGATGAAATCACTGGCAAGAAAGTGATTGTAAAAACATTGAATGCTGGCACGAAATTCACAACGCTTGACAACAAAGAAAGAACTCTCTCAGCGAATGATTTGATGATCTGCAATTCACAGGAACCAATGTGCATTGCCGGAGTTTTCGGTGGAATTAAATCTGGAATTTCTTCTAAAACAAAAAACATCTTCTTAGAGAGCGCTTGTTTTTCATCGACCTATGTGCGGAAAACAGGCATGCATCATCAATTAAAGACGGACGCATCGTTTCGCTTTGAACGCGGCACCGATCCAAATATTACAGTGTTCGCGTTGAAGCGCGCTGCGTTATTGATCAAAGAAATTGCTGGTGGACAAATTTCCTCAGAGATTATCGATGTGTATCCTAAAAAGATTGAGAACGCATCGATTGAAGTTAAATTCAAAAATATTGATCGATTGATTGGAAAGAAGATTTCGCACAAAGAAATATTCTCAATTCTAGATCGTCTCGAAATAGAATCATCCAACAAAACGGAAATTGGTTTTACCACTTCGGTGCCGCCTTATCGCGTAGATGTTCTTCAAGAAGCAGATGTGATTGAAGAAATCTTGCGCATTTATGGTTTCAACAATATTGAATTGACGGATCATGCGAAGGCAGATTTTCTTGCTTCATTCCCGACACAAGACATTACGAAGTTCAAGAAGTCGATCGGTACAATGCTTGCCGCGAGCGGTTACTATGAAACCTTAACCAATTCGCTAACGAACATTGCCTATAAAGACAAAATTAAAACTGAAACCGAAGCTGTTGAGATTTTGAATAAACTCAGCGAAGAGCAGGGAATACTTCGACAGAACATGCTCTTCAGCGGTTTGGAAGTTTGTGCGCATAATATTAATCGCAAGCAGAGGGATTTGAAGTTATTCGAGTTCGGAAAAATTTATGGAGTAACATCTGGCGGAGACGGAAAGAAAAAATATTTTGAAGAAGAACGTCTTGCTCTTTACCTGACGGGAAATCTCGAAACCGAAAATTGGCAGAACAAAACCAAATCGGTTACTTATTACGATCTCGCCCAATCAATCAAATCAATACTGGAACGTTGCGGTATTGAAAAGGTAAAACAGGAATCTTTTTCTGATGCTGTTTTCGAGTACGGATCCAAAATTTTGAAAGGAAACAAAGAAATTGGTCGAATAGGAAAAGTAAAAAACACTTGGTGCAAAGAATTTGGCGTGAAGCAAGAAGTATTTTTTGCTGATCTCTCCGCTGACTTGCTTTTCAAGTCTGCAAATCCTAAGTTCGTTGTACAAGAAGTGCCGAAGTTTCCGGAAGTGAGGCGAGATCTTTCGTTAGTCCTTGATAACAATGTGAAGTTTGCTGAAATTGAAGCACTCGCACGAACTACGGAACAGCGATTAATCAAGGAGATCATTGCTTTTGATGTGTATGAAGGCGATAAAATTCAACAAGGAAAAAAAGCATACGCACTTGGTTTCACGTTGCAAGACGAAAATAAAACATTGACGGACGAGGAGATTGAGAAAGTGATGCTTAAATTGATGAGCGCATTTGAAGGCAAGATGGGAGCGGTCATCCGAAAATAATTTTAAAAAGAAATTAGCCCACATGGACCAGGAAGCATTAAAAGCCAACCTCAACGGATTAGAAAGAAAGATCATGATGTTGCTCAATGACCAGAAGTCGTTGAAGGACGAGATTCGTACTATCAAACTGGAAAATCATGAATTGCGCACCGACCTGCGTAAGCGCGATGAGCAGTTGGCTAATTTTAAAAATCAGATTAAAATCACTAAGATTGTAGATTATATAAACCCGGAAGACGAAAGTATTTCGGAATTGAAAAGGAAAGTGGACGAATATATCCGCGAAATCGATAAATGTATTGCTCACGTAAGCCGATAAGTACGGTACATTGATGGACGAACTCTCTGTAAAAATAAAAATCGCAGACCGCGAATACCCGATGAAAGTAAAACGCCTCGAAGAAGAGCGCGTTCGGGCCGCAGGCAAGATCATCAATGAAAAAATAAAACAGTACCGCGACAAATTTGGCATTGATGATAAACAAGACTTGCTCGCCATGGTTGCTTTCGACTGTGTAGTCGATAAAATGGCCGAAGAAGAAAACCTGCAGGTCATCGATCAAACTGTGGTGGAGAAGCTAGGGCATCTCAATCGTTTGGTATCGCAAGGCGTATAGGCCTTCCTTAAATTCAATTCCAATCTTTTAGTTAAGGCATATGCCAACCGGGTGTTTTTTTAACACCTAATAATTCATTTTTATGGAATCCATGGAGATAATAGTAATTGCATCGATCGCTTTTGCAGTTA
>DASYTA010000584.1:0-4685 GCA_036002745.1 Cyclobacteriaceae bacterium
ACAATGGGAGAGTATATCAATTTTTAAAAGATCATCCTTCCAAACTTTTCTACACTGGTAAAAATTTTCAAACGGAAAGTTTTGGTCCAGGCTGGGCTTGGGACGATTATAATTATGATTACTCAGCCGAGCGATCGCCATTTCCGATTTATGGCAATTTGATTTCAGTGCAACACCCCTCACCAGAAACATTTGCGTTTCAACCTTCTCGTTTTTCGGCTGATTTTCATCTTTCAAGTGAAATTCATTCGGAGGAAGAAATAATTCGTGGTGTTGATTCTAACGAACTCATTCATTTTAACGGAAAAAAGAAATCGAAATCATTTGACATTCCGTTTCGCACTAGCAATGATTTGCTGATCGATTTATTAAGCGATACTCTTCATCGTGGTGTAGAGGAAATTCAAAAACCAATCCCACAAAATTCCTCAATACTAAAAAGCATTCCTGTCGACAGTCTCTACAAAGTGATGATGCAAGACAGTGATAATTTTATTGCCGAACAATTATTGCTTCAATGTGCTGCTTTGGTAAGCGACACGCTAAAACCCGAAATTGCAATTCGTTATTCAAAGAAGAACTTCTTTTCCGATTTCCCAGATTCACTCCAATGGGTAGATGGATCTGGTCTTTCTCGATACAATTTGTTTACACCTCGGTCCATTGTTGAACTTTGGAAAAAGATTTATCAGACTGTTCCTCAAGAGCGTTTGTTCAAACTCCTTGCCGTGAATGGAAAGAATGGGACGCTAAAAAGTTGGCTTAAAGCCGATGCTCCTTATATTTTTGGGAAAACTGGATCATTGAGCAACGTTCGGTCGTTGAGTGGGTTTCTTATCACGAAAAAGAATAAAATTCTAATTTTCAGTGTGATGAATAATAACTTTACAACTTCTGGAACAGATCTGCGAAAGCAAATGGAAAAAATTTTAAAACAAATACACGACAAATTTTAATTGATGAAAAAATATTGGCTTTTACTACTATCGAGTTTATTTTTTGAAGCTCAATCGCAGACTCGCGACAGTCTCGATATAAAAATCGGGCAAATGATATTAATTGGTATGCCCGCTCCTGCCGTGGATTCGCTCGTGCTTCAAGAGGTGAAAGCAGGCAAAGTAGGATCACTGATTTATTTCGAAAAAAATATTCCAAAGTCCACCAGCGCTTTTGCTGCATTTAAAAAAATGAGTTGGACGTATCAAAAAGCAGCTCCGATTCCATTATTTATTTGCATTGATCAGGAAGGAGGAAAAGTAAATCGATTAAAAGAGAAGTATGGATTCACCCGATCGATCACAGCTGGGGCTATAGGGAAATTCAAATCGATAGATTCCGTGCAATTTTATGCGGAAGCAACTGCGGCAACTCTCGCAGGGCTCGGCATCAATGTAAATTTTGCCCCTTGTGTTGACCTTCTTATCAATCCGAACAATCCTGCTATTGCAAAATCAGAACGTTCTTATTCATATAATGAAGATACCGTGATCATGTATGCCAGAGAAGTTATAAAGCAGCATCGAAAATTCGGAGTAATTACAGCACTTAAACATTTTCCAGGACATGGAAGCTCGAAAGATGATACGCATCTTGGTCTCACCGATGTGACGAACACGTGGTCAGCTCGTGAATTAAAACCATACAAAGTATTAATCAACGAAGGCTATGCCGATGGAGTAATGACGAGCCACATCGTTAACAAAAATCTTGATCATAAAGCATTTCCGGGCACGCTTTCAATATCAATTCTCGACAGTATCCTTAGAAAGAAAATTGGTTTTAATGGCGTTGTCTTTTCAGATGACATGCAGATGAAAGCCATCGCTAATAATTACGGATTGGAGGAAGCGATTAGGTTGGCCGTGAATGCAGGAGTTGACATCATGTGCTTTTCGAACAATATTCTCGGTGTAGAAAATAGAGCTGTGGATAGAGTGCACGATATCATCAAGAATTATGTGGCTTCTGGCGAAATTAAAAAGTCAAGAATTGATGAGTCGTTCAAACGGATCATGAAATTGAAGAAACAGATTTCGCCCGACTGGGAAGTTCAAAGTTTAAGAACACAAAATCAAAAATTGATAAAACAAAATAGTGAAGAGACGACGGCCTTGGCTAAGGCCAACGAAGAAATTGATCAATTAAAAGGTAAGAAAAAGAAGAAAAAGTCTAAGGCTAAAAAATGAATTTTGTAGTTCAATCGGCTGAAGGAACAGAAGTACCAATACTTATCAGTGTACCTCATTGCGGAATAAATTTTCCCGATGAATTAAAAGATCAATATAATCCTCACTTAATCGCATCACCTGACGACACAGATTGGTTTGTAAACCAACTCTATGATTTTGCTCCATCCATGGGCATGACATTGATTACAGCGAAATACAGTCGCTGGGTAATTGATCTAAATCGCGACCCACAAAGCAAACCACTCTACACCGACGGCAGAGTCATCACGGCACTTTGCCCTACAACTACTTTTCTTGGTGAATCACTTTATGAAGATGCTCGAAAGGAAGTTGATCAAACAGAAGTTAATCGAAGACTCGAAAAATATTATTGGCCTTATCACAAGCAGATCGAAGAGAACATTACACGACTAAAAAAGAAGTTTGGCAAAGTTTTGTTGTGGGATTGTCACTCCATTCGTCAGGTTGTCAGTACAATTCAAAAAGAAAAATTTCCCGACTTGATTTTAGGTGATGCAGATGGCACCTCCGCTTCTCCCGGTTTGATTGAAAGTACCTTGTCAGTTTTAGAACACGACACCTATTCAGTAAATCACAATCATCCCTTTAAGGGAGGCTTCATTACGCGACATTTTGGAAAGCCCGCTGAGAACGTTCATGCGTTGCAATTGGAAATGACCAAAGTGAATTACATGGATGACCAGGAAATAAATTATCATCCTGGCCGCGCCAACAAAATGCGATCACTCCTTCAAAAAAACTTTGATCGCTTGATTGAGCAACTAAATCAGTCTATTTGATTTTATTGAGTTTAGGTCCGGTGAAAAGACCATCCTTAATTAGCTTCATCAACTGCGCGGGCGTTGGGTTGATTTGATAGAACGTATCGTCCTTGTGCTGAAATTCTTTTATCTTTAAATCTTTTGAGATTTTTTTCAGCGTCGTTTTTCTTTTTGTGTCATCCTGCAGATCGATAGCCAAAAAACTCAACGATCCGTTGGGATCTTGCTTAACCAATCGCAGTACCCATTGGTCGCCCGATTTGAAATTCACAAAATAATAATTCTCATAAACCTTAAGTACCAAGGTATCACTCAGTGTTCCCCTGCTTAGCCAATCCTTGTCATCCTTATCTTTCATGTGATAGCCCCAAGGTTCAATAATCAGTGTATCAGAAAATTCTCCGGTTGTCTGCTCGAACGTCTGGTACGTTCCTCGAAGGCTAGTCGGCACTTCTTTTAGTGCGGCTACGCCAGAAGGTTGCGGCTCATTAAAAGTCACTTCCTTGCAGGAATATAAAAGCAACGACCAGACAACAGCTAAAAGAAGAGGGCGCACAAGTATTTTTTTTATAGATGGCTGATTAACGTAAACAAAAAACGTTTTTCCTTTCACAAGTTAACGGTATTTTTGAAAATAAATTTTGATAATGATTCTAAGTCTTTTCTATTCTTTCCTCCTGCTCACCTCTTCCGGAACTTTAGTGAAGGAGAGTTTGCACCCAATTCACATTTCAGTTACTGAAATCAACTACAATGAAAAATCAAAATCATTGCAAATCACCTCACGCATTTTTGTTGACGAAATGGAACTGGGCGTTCGGGCACAGCGCAAAGAGCCAGAGCTCGATATATTGGACCCAAAGAAAGGGCTAACCACAAAACAACTTATTAATAGTTACTTGAGTGCTCACTTTAAAGTGAAAATCGATGGCAAGCCAGCAAAAATCAATTTTCTTGGTTTCGAAAAAGAAGACATCTCTTTTGTGAGCTATCTTGAAATAGAAAATATAAAAAAAATAAAAACGATTGAAGTGTTTAACGATATCATTACTGAAATTCATGACGATCAGTCGAACTTGGTACACGTTACCTACAAAAGCCCGGTAAAAAGTGCACGACTTGGCCGAGAGATCACCTCCGAAATATTTACTTTTAGCACGAAATAATTTCTAACCATTAACAAATAACGATTAACCATTAACTTCAAAATCATGCGTAAAAAAATAGTTGCCGGCAATTGGAAAATGAACAAGACTTTAGAAGAAGCAAAGATCCTCACCGCTGAAGTGATGGGCATGATTGCCGATGAAGTAAAAGGAAATACCGTTACAGTTCTTTGTGTGCCTTTCCCCTATTTGGTGACATTAAAAAATCAATTGGGAAGTTCATCAGTAAAAATTGGAGCTCAAAATTGCAGCGAGCATGATTCAGGGGCTTATACAGGCGAAGTTTCCGCGTTGATGTTGAAGTCGATGACAATTCCTTATGTAATTCTTGGCCACAGTGAGCGTAGACAATATTTCGGAGAAAATGGAAAGTTATTGGCAACGAAAGTTGATAAAGCTTTGGCTTCACAACTTACGCCCATCTTTTGCTGTGGCGAGCCACTAGAAATTCGTGAAGCCGGCACACACGAAAAATTAGTAAAGCAACAAGTGGAAGAAGCTTTGTTTCATTTAAGCGCTGATGCTTTAAAGAATGTTGTAATCGCCTA
>DASYTA010000585.1:0-15545 GCA_036002745.1 Cyclobacteriaceae bacterium
ATGGCCAGTGAAGATCACGACTACAATGAAATCAAGTCATTCCGATTAAATGGTAAAAAATATTCATGGGAAACCGATCAAACCGGAGCTGTGGGTCGATTTGATCCAAAGAGTTTAAGCAAACTAGCGGAAGAACTACCCGGGAATGTTTCTATTTTTAAAACTGCTTATTCTAAAAACAAAACGCTTGCTGCCGCTACTCGCAGCTATGTCAATGAGCTTTTTGGAGCGGAAGGGCTTTTAGTCGTTGATGCTGATGACAGAGAATTAAAATCGCTGTTCGCTAAAGTAATTTATGACGACCTGTTTGAGCACACCTCCAAAAAATTAGTGGAGGAAAAGAATCAGCAGTTGGAAGCATTGGGTTATCATCCGCAGGTATTTGCAAGAGATATCAATTTCTTTTATCTGGACAACGGTATTCGTCAGCGTATTGAGCAACATCAAAATGGTTTTAGTATTGTTGATACTGCATTAAAATTTTCAGCAAAAGAAATTGAAGTACTTATTACCAACGAACCTGAAAAATTTAGCCCGAATGTCATTCTCAGGCCGCTATATCAAGAGGTAATTCTTCCCAATCTTGCTTACGCAGGCGGTCCGGCCGAAGTAGTTTATTGGCTTCAACTAAAAGGTGTATTCGATTATTTCAAAATTCCTTTTCCAATTTTAATGCCGCGTAATTTCGCTGCGGTGATGAATGAACCGGTACAAAGGAAGTTTGAAAAGACAGGATTGGAACTAAAAGACCTATTTGAGGAAAAGAATTTCTTATTCAATCATTGGATTGCTAAAAATTCAACCGCCAATCTTTCGCTTGGGAATGAATTGAAAGAAGCCGAAGCAATATTCAAAAAAGTTAAAGAACAGGCATCGACTATTGAACCGACACTGCGCCAACATGCCGATGCACAAACCAAGCGCATGATTCAAGCGCTAGAAGTTATTGAACAAAAAATGTTGCGAGCTGAAAAACGAAAGCAATCTGACAAGCTTCGTCAATTGGAGGCAGTGAAAGATTTTCTTTTCCCTAACGGAAGTCCACAAGAACGAGCTGATAATTTTTTGAATTTTTATCAGCAAGATCCACAGTTCGTGCAAAAGTTAATCCAACATTTTGATCCATTTGATTTTAGATTTAATATTTTGAGTCCGTCATGACCAAACAAGAAATCAGAAATCAATATTTAGAACTCAGAAAAGCATTAATAGATACTGAGTACAACCAACTTAATCAGAATCTATCCAATATTTTTTTATCAACGATTGATTTGTCAGCTGTTAAGACACTTCACATCTTCCTTCCGATAATTTCTAAAAAAGAGCCCAATACATGGCTCATCATTGATCGGCTGAAGAAGGAACTTTCAAACATTCAAATTTCAGTTCCAAAAATGAAAGATGATAACACGTTGATCAATTTTTATTTTGAAGGGCCCGATCAAATCAAAAACAATAAGTGGAATATTCCTGAGCCTCAATCAGGAGAAATCACGCCAACAGATAAAATTGATCTTGTCATTGTTCCACTGCTTGCCTTTGATCTCACAGGAAATCGAGTGGGTTATGGCAAAGGATTCTACGATCGGTTTTTAAAAGAATGTAGAATGGATTGCAAAAAAGTAGGGCTTTCTCTTTTCGATCCGGTCGAAATGATTTCTGATATCAATGTGAATGATGTGCGGCTAACTCACTGCATAACACCTGAAAGAACTTACACCTTCTAAATTGCCGGTTCTTGCTGACTCAAGCAATGGAATGAGCCAAGTCCCCAAATAATGTCGGTTGAATCAAGTCCAACTACTTTACGATCAGGAAAACATTTCTGCAAGATCGATAACGCCTTATCATCTTTTTTATCGCGAAAGGTTGGAACTACCACATAATTATTCGCGATATAGAAATTTCCGTAAGAAGCGGGCAATCGCTGATCGTTATAAATTACAGCATCAGGCATTGGAAGTTCAATAACATGAATTGATTTTCCGTTCTCCAGTTTCATTGTCGCTAACGCCTCAAGATTTTCTTTCAGAGGTTTGTAATTTTCATCTGCCTTATTCTCTTCAACCACCGTCACCACCGTATCTTCATTCACAAATCGTGTAATGTCGTCAATGTGACCATCGGTATCATCACCTACGATACCATCACCAAGCCACAGTACATTGCTAACTCCATAATATTCAACAAGGTATTTTTCGATCTGCTTCTGTGATAAATGCGGATTGCGGTTTGGGTTTAGCAAACAAGATGTTGTGGTTAAAACAGTTCCTTTGCCATTAAAGTCAACGGAGCCTCCCTCCATCACAATTCCAGGAGTTGCATAAGGCATTTTATAATGCTTAGCAATTGAAATTGGAATTTGATTGTCAAGGTCATGCGGAGGATACTTGTTGCCCCACGCATTGTAGTTCCACTTCACTAACATTTTCTTTTTTTCTTTCTCATTAATCAAGAAGGCAGGCCCATGATCGCGGCACCACGCATCATTAGTTGGATGAAAGAAAAATTGAACGTTCTTTAGATCAGCACCAACTTTATCGAGATGACCAATTGCTTTTTGCTTCATAGCTTCGTCAGCTACATTGATATTAACTTTCTCGCCTTCGGCAACCAGTTTTATAAATTGTGCATACACGGGAAAAATAGTTTCGATTTTTCCCGGCCACGATTCTTCTTTGTGTGGCCAGCTCAACCAAGTTGCAGAATGACGCGCGAATTCCGCCGGAAAATGATAACCAAGTTCTTTTGGAGTTTTGTCTTGTGGGTTCATAAAATAAAGTCCGCAAATTACAATTTCACTAGCACATGATTTAGAAAATATAGAAAATGAAAAAAGCCGCCCCGACAAGTCAGGGCGGCTTTCCTATTCATTCAAAAAAATCTTATCCTTTTACTGCAAATGCAACCTTAGTGTTTTCCCACTGTAGTACAACTTTGTTTCCTTCTACAGAGATCGTGAAAGTTTCAACAAACTTGTCGGTCTTTCCAGATTTTACAGTTACGCGCAATGCGTCATCTGCTTCTTTATAGTCGTAAGCTCCCCACTGATTAGCAGTCTTGTTGAAAATGATTGTCCACTCGTTTTCACCAGGAATGGTAAAGAGCGCATATTTTCCTTTTGCTAATTCTTTACCTTCCACCTTCACATTTTTCTCAACTTCGAACGTGGTGGCTTCATTTGCACCGGTGCGCCAAACCTTGCCGAACGGTTCATTTCCTCCTATCATTTTTCTTCCTTTTGCAGATGGCTTGCTGTAATCAATAACAATCTTAGCGCCATCGGCTACTCCTTCAGCTTTTGCCGGAGGGCTTGGGCGTTTTGATTTGTCTTCTTTTTCCTGAGCAATAACAGCTGCAGAGAAAAGAATACATACTAAAAGCAATGAGAGTGAAAGTTGTTTTTTCATGGTATTAATTGGGTTAAGAGTTTCTATTGTAAAGCAGAAAGCGTCCCGAAAATTGGGGCGCTTTCCATATGTTATATTATTTATTAAACCTGTAAACTAATTTTATAACGATCAAGTCCACTTAAAGTTTCTTCTTTTATATCAATTCACGATTTTTTTCATCCGATTGCATGTTTGTGTCAAAAAATCAGATCATCAACTATTGCCAACGGTGTAAAATATTGCTGATAAACTCTCACACTCAATAAATTGCATCTTCTTAAAAATTGGAATTCTTAATTTTTTGTTAATTTGATTAGTGCTCACAAACTTTTATGAATAAAGTTAAGTTGTAGGCATTCATTCAGTGCATTTTAACCCAAATATGATCATTGACCTTTCCGCAAAGCACTTTATCCGGCCATTGTTTTTGCTAATCACTTTCAACTTCTTGAGCACGCCAACGAACGCTCAACAGGAAAAATTGAATCTCACCTCAGCCGTTGAGCTTGGTTTAAAAAATTATCAAACTATTCAAGCGAAGAGAAATTATTATAACGCTTCGTCAGCTTTGCTGCAAAACACAAAGAATGAATACTTGCCTAACTTGATTGCTTCCATTCAGCAAGATTATGGCACTGTGAATGGCCAATTCGGACCGCTCGGAGCAGTGGGGATTGCGGGAGCAGGTGGTGGTTTGGCAGTAGCTTCTTCTGGACCTCCTTACAATGCTCAAAGTTGGAACGCAGCTTTCGGAGCGCTGTATCTTGCAACGGCCAACTGGGAATTTTTTACGTTTGGCCGAGTGCGTTCAAAAATAAAAATGTCGGGCACACAGGTACTTCGCGATTCTGCTGATCTTACTCAAGAACAATTTATTCATAGCATAAGAGTGTCCAGCGCTTATCTCAACCTGTTGGTAGCGCAGCGTCTTATTCGTGTGGCACAATCAAATCTTGATAGAACAATCTCCATTCAAAAAACAGTGAGAGCAAGAGCACGAACGGGGCTCAATGCAGGTGTTGATTCATCGATGGCCAACGCGGATGTTTCACGTGCTAAACTTGCATTCATTGAGGCTCGAAATAATGAGCAGCAAAGCCGAAACGTATTTGCGCAATATCTTAAAGTTGCGCCAGATCCATTCTTACTCGACACAACTTATTTTTCAGAAATCCCGGCTGAGTTCAAGACCACAAACGATATTGCCAATAATCCGCAAATACGTTATTACAAAAGTCGCCTTGAACTAAGTAACCAAACCGCTTCGTTCCTAAAAAAAAGTATTCGTCCTGGTTTCAATCTTTTCACCGTTTTCCAAACGAGAGCTTCAGGATTTAACTACAATTATTTTCCCGGACTTCCCGGTGGTTATTCCAGCAGCTATTCAGATGGCGTAAATCCAACACGAAGTAATTATTTGGTCGGATTCTCACTGTCGTGGAACATTGTAAGTATTCCTAAAATACGTCAGCAGGTGAATGCTCAAAAATTTGTTTCAGCTGCTTATCAAAACGAATATGACTTGATCTCCACACAACTTCAGGATCAACTTATCCTCGCTGATCAGCGCATTGAAAACAGTTTGTTAAGTGTGAGAGAAGTTCCAATACAATTCAAAGCAGCTTCCGATGCGTATTTACAAAAAAGTGCTTTGTATAAAAATGGACTTGCTACTATCGTTGAGTTACAGCAAGCTTTGTATTCACTTAATCGCGCAGAAGCGGATGTCATCTTAGCATATATTACAGTGTGGCAATCGTTGTTGCAAAAATCAGCAGCTTCAGGTGATCTCAGTTTATTTATTAATCAAGCGAAGTAATCAATGGATTTAATTCGATTCGGCTTACGCAGACCTATCACCATTCTTGTATTGGTGGCGGGTTTGTTTTTCTTTGGTGTCAACGCAACCCGCACAATCAAGATCGATATTTTCCCTTCGCTCGATCTGCCTGTGCTTTATCTCTCTCATCCGTTTGGGGGATACGATCCTTCGCAGATGGAAGCTTACTTCGGAAAAAATTATGTAAACCTTCTTCTTTTTGTTTCCGGTGTAAAAAGTATTGAGACGCGAAACATACAAGGGTTGACTTTGATGAAAATATCTTTTTACGAAGGAACCAACATGGCACAAGCTGCCGCGGAAGTTTCAACGTTTAGCAATCGAGCGCAGGCGATCTTTCCTCTCGGAAGCAATCCCCCGCTCATCATTCGATTTGACGCTTCTACCCTACCAGTGGGTCAATTGGTGTTGAGCAGCAAAGTGCGATCGAATAATGAGTTACTTGATTTGGCTAACGTATATGTGCGCTCATCATTTACAACCATTCCAGGTTTAGTTTCACCTGCCCCATTTGGCGGAAATGTTCGCAGTGTTGTGATCAAAGTCGATCCAGAATTATTACGCTCGCACAATCTTACGCCTGATCAAATTGTAGAAGCTATCAAACTTAACAACCAAACTTCTCCTGCAGGTAATGTTCGAATTGGAGATTACAATTATCTAACTCCCACCAACACGTCAATAAAAGCAATAAAGGATTTTGAAAACATTCCTTTATACAAAGGAGGAGCTTCCAATCTTTATTTGCGAGATGTGGCCACTGTTGAAGACGGAGCCGATATCACAATGGGTTATGCTCTTGTGAATGGAAAAAGATCGGTGTATCTGCCCGTTACGAAATCGGCTGATGCATCAACGTGGGAAGTTGTGCAAAACTTAAAGAAAGCAATTCCAAGATTTCAAAGTGTACTTCCGGAAGATGTGGAGTTGTCGTACGAATTTGACCAATCGGTTTATGTAATCAACTCTGTGAAAAGCTTGATGACGGAAGGAATCATTGGCGCCTTACTCACTGGCTTAATGGTACTTTTGTTTTTGCGCGATGTGCGTGGTGCGTTGATTGTGATCTTAACCATTCCCACTTCCATCATCTCTGGCGTTTTGTTTTTGTCTTTGTTTAATCAGACGATTAACATCATGACGTTGAGTGGACTTTCACTCGCCATCGGAATTCTAGTCGATGAATCTACGGTGACGATAGAAAACATTCACCAGCATTTGGATATGGGTAAACCTAAATCACTTGCCATCTGGGATGCGTGTAAAGAAATTGCGTTTCCAAAATTGTTGATCCTATTCTGTATCCTCGCGGTGTTTGCACCAGCATTTACGATGACTGGAATTCCGGGCTCTTTGTTCTTGCCGCTCGCCATGGCAATTGCTTTCTCGATGATTACTTCTTACCTGTTGGCGCAAACATTTGTGCCGATCATGGCGAACTGGATCATGAAAAGACATCAGGCAAAAGGGAGCACAGATGCCGAAGAATTTCTTGCCGCCGGATTGACAGCTGAAAAAGATACGTGGGATCAAAAGAAAATGCTTTTTGAGAAAAAGGAAAATCTCACGCCATTCGAAAAATTGCGTAATCGTTTTATGCGATTTCTAACTCGCCTGGTTCCTTATCAAAAAATAATTGTTACGGGTTATGTTGTTATTGTTTCAGGGTTAGTTGTTTTGCTATTAGCCAATATCGGCAAAGATGTTCTTCCAAAAGTAAATAGTGGATATTTTCAAGTGCGAATGCGTGTTGCCGAAGGTACACGTATTGAGAGAACGGAATTGAAGCTTGTAGAGATGGTGAAGATTCTGGAAGAGTTGGTTGGAAAGGAAAATATTTCGGTCACTTCATCATATGTTGGCCAGCACCCTGGACAGTTTTCTTCGAGCCCAATTTATCTTTTCATGAGTGGCCCGCAGGAAGCAGTATTGCAAGTCAATCTTAAAGAAGACTATGACGAGAACCTTGAAGACCTGAAAGAGCGACTGAGGAAAAAGATAAAAGAAGTGATGCCTGAAGTGAAATTATCGTTCGAGCCCATCGAACTCACTGATAAAATTTTAAGTCAAGGATCGCCAACTCCTATTGAGGTTCGAATTTTAGGCAAGAACAAAAAATTAAATGAAGCTTACGCCAAGAAAGTTATCACTAAACTCAACAAGATTCCTTACTTGCGCGATGTACAATTGGCGCAGCCAATCCATTATCCTGCGATAGATGTAGAGATCGATAGAGTAAGAGCAGCACAACTAGGTGTTGACGTGTCTGATATCTCCCGTTCATTGATTGCTTCTACTTCCTCTTCTCGCTTCACAGAGAAAAATATTTGGATGGACCAAAAGGCGGGATTGTCGTATAGCGTGCAAGTGCAAGTGCCTGAAAATAAAATGAACAGTTGGAATGAGATGAATGAAATTCCGGTGCTTCGAAACTCTCTTCGCCCTGTGCTCGGCGATGTGGCCATATTAAAGCAAGACACGGTTTATGGCGAAAATGATAATCTTGGTGCACTACCTTATCTTTCTGTTACTGCCAACCTTCATAAAAAAGATTTAGGAACTGCTACCAAAGATGTGAGTGAAGCATTAGAATCATTGGGTGATCTTCCTCGCGGTCTCTCCATTGACGTGAAAGGATTAACACAAGTACTAAGCGAGACGCTGTCTAGCTTACAATCCGGACTGGTCGTAGCCATCGTAGTAATCTTTTTGATGCTGGCTGCCAACTTTCAGTCGTTTAAAGTTTCGTTAGTAGTGCTTGCCACAATTCCCGCGGTAGTTTTAGGCTCACTAATACTTCTATTAATTACGGGCTCTACACTAAATCTTCAATCGTACATGGGCATCATTATGTCTGTTGGTGTTTCGATCGCTAACTCGGTATTGTTAATTACAAATGCAGAGCAGCTCAGACTTCACAGTGGGAAAGCATGGGAAGCGGCCGAAGAAGCCGCGGCTTTACGCCTGCGACCAATCTTGATGACAACCGTAGCGATGGTGATGGGAATGATCCCGATGGCGTTGGGTTTGGGTGAAGGTGGCGACCAAGCTTCACCGTTAGGACGCGCTGTGATTGGCGGACTCATTGCATCGACACTCGCAGCATTATTTATTTTGCCATTGGTATTCTCGTGGGTGCAAAACAAAACCACTACCGATTCTGTTTCATTAGATCCTGAAGACAAAGACAGCACACATTATATTCCATCATTACATGACAAATAGATTAAATCTTAAAAAATATTTCTTTCTAGCCAGTGTAGGGTTTTCTGCAATTCTTTTCGGTTGCAAAAATTCTCATGAAGGCAACGATCAAAAAGATACTGAGAAGCCAGCAATTGAAGTTTTTTCTTTACAAGAAGGAAAGATTAATTCTTCGATGCGAGTTCCAGGAGAGTTAGTTTCATTTCGCGATGTGGATTTGTACGCTAAGGTGAGCAGCTTCTGCAAACAACTTTATGTGGATGTTGGAACAGAGGTGAGAGAAGGGCAACTGCTTGCGTTAATGGAAGCACCTGAACTCGTTTCACAACTTGCATCGGCCCGTTCACGCGTAGAGGCATTGACAGCTACCTACAAGGCAAGTAAAGCCAATTATGAGCGCATGCTCGAAACCAGCAAGACCCCAGGAACGATTTCTCAAAATGATTTGGATCAAGCGTTAGGAAAAAGTAATTCCGACTATTCGCAACTGCAAGCTGCGGAATCAACGCAAAAAGAAATTTCACAGGTGCAAAGTTACCTGGAGATACGTGCGCCATTCGATGGAATCATCAGTGCTCGCAATGTGAGCTTAGGTGCTTACGTTGG
Organism: Cyclobacteriaceae bacterium; assembly: GCA_036002745.1. GTDB lineage: Bacteria > Bacteroidota > Bacteroidia > Cytophagales > Cyclobacteriaceae > ELB16-189. The sequence continues at coordinate 9,043 of DASYTA010000585.1, forward strand.
TCCATCTGGAAAAGGATCGGAGTTTCCGATGTTTGTATTGAATGAACAAAAGAAACTTCGACTTGTAGTCTATGTTCCTGAAGCGTACACAAGTTATCTTCATCAGAATGATGAAATTCATTTTAGTGTAAAGGCTTATCCCAACGACAAATTTGTTGGAAAAGTAAAACGTCTTGCGGGAGCCTTAGACAAACGGCTTCGAGCTCAACGCATTGAAATGGATGTCGCCAACGAAAACAAAAAGCTCCTTCCGGGAATGATTGCCGAGGTGGAGTTCTCGTTGTCCACTAATCCAAACACATTTGTTGTACCAAGTTCGGCACTAGTCAACTCCACCGAACGGGTTTTTGTCATTCGCATTACAGATAAAAAAGCTGATTGGGTTGATGTAAAGAAAGGGATGGAAATCAACGGACAAGTCGAAATCTTTGGTCCTTTAAATCTCGGAGATCAATTGGTGAAAACTGCCAGCGAAGAAATTCGCAAAGGAGCAGATGTGAATACAACAACTGCTAAGAAAAAAGAATAATCAAGTCTTTCGTTTGATTCCACGTACAGCCTGCGCTGTCCAGGGATCTTCCGGCCAATGATGTTTAGGATAACGCATTCTTAATTCCTTTCGCACTTCATGGTAAGTTGTCTGCCAAAAACTTTTTAAATCCTGGGTGACCTGCACTGGCTTGTAACCTGGAGAAAGTAAATGTAAAATTATTTTCGTTCGTCCTTCATTTACCGAAGGTGTCTCGAGCATTCCAAAGACTTCTTGCAATCTCACTTTCATGATTGGGGCACTTCCATCGTCTGAATATTCCAAAGAGATCATTGAGCCACTGGGCACTTCCAATCTTGTTGGTGTTAATTTGTTGAATTGTTGTTGCAACTCCCACGGCAAAATGCTTGTCACGATGGCATTCAAATCCAATCGCTGAAAGTCTGCACGTTTATTCACTTGAAGTAAATAAGGTGCTAACCAAATATCTGCGGTTTTCAGTAATGTCTGATCACTAACATCGGGCCACGACTCATCTTTTCGCCACTGGCGAAGACTCATCACTCTTGCTTGCCATTGCTGTTGAATTTCATCCCATCCTAATAATTTCAATCCCTCTTCACGCAGTGCATCACAAAGTGTTTTGATGCGAAGGGATTCATCAACTTCTTTTATTTGCCTTGCTGAAAGAATAAGCACGCCAATTCGTTTTTCTAAAGAAGCTGCAATCATGCCTCTCTCCTTATCCCAAACCATCGATTCTTTTTCTTTCGCATGTTTTATAAGATCATCTTCATCTACGGCTACAGCGGAGAATATTTTTCCCTCATTAACTCCCATGTCCATTGCTGCGATAGCAAGCCAAGGCTTTTGCAAAAGGCTATCGTGATCCTGCAGTTTACCCATTCGGCCATTGGCCAATTTGAAACGAGAACTAAACTTCTCAGTTTGCTTGGCGATTCGTTCAGGATAAGCTTCAATCAAAAGTTTTCCAACATCAGTATCCGAAAAAATTGAATTGTCTATTTTCAGATTGAAAATCTTACGCCAGGCCGATGCATTTTTTTCAATTCGTTCAAAAAGATTTCGATCCGCATTTACCTTTTCGCCACTTCGCCATTTTCTAAGCAACTCGATTCGCAAAGAAAGATCAGCCCCATTTTCTCTGGGAAGTGGGTCACGTTCTTCAATCAACGAAGCGATGTCAATTGCCAGCGATTTCTCTCGATCTGAATTTGCACTTAGCAACATGTGAGCAATGCGCGGATGCGTCGGAAGCCGAAGCATTTCCTTTCCGCGAGATGTGATCTTATTTTTTTCAATCGCTCCAAGTTCATCAAGTAATTCAGTGGCTTGATTTACAGCTCCTGTTGGAGGCGGAGTGATCCAATTCAATTCATTAACATTTGAACCCCAACTGAACAATTCCAGCATCATCGGAGCAAGATCAGCTTCAAGGATCTCTGGCTGTCTTGCTGGCTGCAAATGTTGATGCGTTGCTTGTGCCCACAACCTATAACAAACTCCTGGGCCAAGTCGACCCGCACGACCCAAACGTTGATCGGCAGCATCGCGCGTAACTTTTACGGTTTCCAATTTTGTCAGGCCTGAACGCGGATCAAACTTTGGAACGCGAGAATATCCACTATCAATTACTGTCGTAATCCCTTCGATAGTTAATGAAGTTTCTGCAATTGATGTAGCCAGTACAACTTTTCGAAGCTGCGAATTGGGCGTCAATGCTTCTTGTTGCTTTTGAAAAGGCATCTCACCATACAATGGAAAAATTGTAGCGTTGACATTGTCAGTTTCCAGAATCTCTTGTGTCCTTCGGATTTCTCCGGCACCAGGAAGAAAAACAAGAATGTCACCCATTCGTTCTTTCAATGCTTTTTTTATTGACCGCGAAGCTGAGACTGCGATGTGTTCGTCTTTTGGCGGCGCTTCGTATTTTACATCAACTGGAAATTGCTTTCCTAGACTATTAATGATTGGAGCATTATTTATTGCACTTGAAATCTTTTCGCCATCCAATGTTGCAGACATAATTAAGATCCTCAAATCATCTCGTAATAGTTGCTGCGACTGGAGGCATAACGCTAACGCTAAATCTGCATGAAGACTGCGTTCATGAAATTCATCGAAAATCACCAGACCAACTCCTTCCAGCGAGTTATCGTTTTGCAACATTCGCGTAAGAATTCCTTCCGTCACAACTTCGATTCGTGTATTCTTTCCAACCACATTTTCAAAACGAATGCGATAACCGATGGTCTCACCAATTTTTTCTTTCAGCAAATCTGCTATGCGTGCAGCAACAGACCGAGCGGCAAGCCTTCGTGGTTGAAGCATGACAATTTTCTTTCCTTTTAACCAAGGCTCATTTAAAATAGCTAATGGAACAATTGTAGACTTTCCAGCTCCAGGGGGAGCCTGCAGAATGACAGCCTTATTGTCTTTAAGTCGCAACTTTAATTCTGGAACAACTTCCTCAACAGGATAAACCATCCTCAAAAATAGAAATTCAAACCTTGACAGTTTGCTCGCTTTTCTTTTTAGTCATTAGCAAAACAACAATCCCTGTTAAGATGAATGGAATGCTCAACAACTGCCCCATATTCAAAATCATTCCGTCTTCGAATGGTTCTTGATTGACCTTGAAAAATTCATCAACAAATCTGAAGCTAAACAGTAAAGTGAGAAACAAGCCGAAAAGAAATCCATTGGCTAATCGATCTCTGAATTTATACCACGTCCAAAATAATCCGATAAATAAGAAGAAGCAGAAGATAGACTCATACAACTGAGCTGGATGTCTTGGAACATCATCCACGAGTGTGAACACAAAACCCCATGGCATTGTAGTTGGTGTTCCAACCATTTCTGAATTCATTAAATTTCCCAGTCGTATCAAACATCCGGTTGACGCAGTGATGATCGTCATTCGATCGAGAATCCATAAGTACGGCACCTTAGTCTTTCGCGCAAACAAATACAATGCTATAAAAAGTCCGATGCCGGCTCCATGACTTGCCAATCCACCTTCCCAAGTGGCAATAATTTTTGAGGGGTTGTTAAAAAAGTATACGGGATCATAGAACAATACATGTCCGAGGCGCGCACCAATCACCGTTGCAAGAGCAACATAAATAGTCAGTGTATCTACTTCGCCGTTGGGCCTTCCCTCCTTTTTATAAATGAAAGTCATTACTTGCTGGCCTAGTATGAATGACAAGGCAAACAGAAGTCCATACCATCTCACAGGAAAGTCGAGAAACGGAAGAGTAAAAGCATCAGGGGTTACGCTCCAAGTGATGAACGCAAAAAAAGTATTTACAAATATCATGGTGTTATTTCGTCCAATCTTTCACTAAAGCAATTGCTTTGTCAATTTCTTCTTCTGAATTAAAAATGTGTGTGCAATGACGAACGCCAAAAACGTCGCCTTGCGATCGCGGCCGCATCTTCGCAGCCTCCCAATAGGTATCCTGAAGTTTTGTGCCTGTCCATCCTTCGATATTGTAAACCGTTATACCGGCACACATGCTTTCATCACTGGGCGAAAAGAATTTAACTTTCTTACTCTCGGCTAATCCTTTGCGCAAACGTGATCCTAAAAATTTAATTCGTTCATAAACACGATCTGGTCCTAACTCAAAATGAAAATCAAGTGCGGCATCAACGCCTTTCAGGATCGGGAAGCTCCCAGTTCCTCTTTGTGTAAAACGAAAACCATCGTCATTGTGATTGTCCCACTGTGCGCTGGCGATAGTTGTCCAGATGTCTTTCATGCGATCTTGCTTCACATAAAGAAATCCTGAACCATGTGGCGCACCGATCCATTTGTGAAAACATCCGGCATAGGCATCGCATCTAAGATCCTTCACATCTACTTTTATTTGGCCAATTGTTTGTGCCCCGTCGAGAAGTGTAAATATCCCGTGTTTGCTAGCCTCGGCACATAATTCTTTCACGGGCAAAATGGCTCCGCTTCCTGAAATCATGTGTGAGAGCATCAGCACTTTTGTTTTTGGAGTAAACGCCTTTACAATAATGTCATACACCTCCTGAGAACTGTGTGCTGGCTTCGGAACAGCAACTGTTTTGAAAACGACACCGTATCTTTTTTCTCTCACCAAAAATCCTGACTTTCCCCCGGGATGTTCTTGATCGGTAGTTAGAATTTCATCTCCGGGTTGTAAGGTCAATCCGTTGGCGATATAACTCATTCCGTTCGTCACGTTATCTGTCATGGCGATTTCAAGAGCATTGGCGTTGATCAACTTCCCTACTTTAGTTCGGATGCTCATTAAATTATTATAACCGCTGATGAACTCTTCTTTGTTGTCATCCTTGTAAGCCCAATTAGCAGGACTGCTCGCAATGTATTTCAAATGCTCGGTCATTTTCTCCACCACTACTTTAGGCATCGCGCCAACTGTTCCTGGGTTGAAGAACACCGTGTCTTTATCAAGTGGAAATTGGTTGCGCACACTTTTCCAAAAATCCGGATCATTAGGTTGTAGTAAACTATCCTTCTCCGGCAGCGGGTTAGCTAAGCTGGTGAGGGAAGGAAACGTAAATGCCGAAAGGCCTAGTGATTTGATCAGGTTTCTGCGAGAGATCATGAGATCATTTTTTTATTGAGGGAAAGATAATTAAATTTTACCTTTAGACGGATTGCAATTACACCACGAAACCACCACGAATGTCAAAATTGATTATCAATGGCTTCACCGAATTCCAGCAATACATTGGCAAGGAATTGGGAGCCTCTCAATTTATTAAAGTCACACAAGAGCAGATCAACAAATTTGCCGATGCTACACTCGATCATCAATGGATACACACCGATCCGGTTCGCGCGGCAAGCGGGCCCTTTAAAACTACGATTGCTCACGGCTATTTAGCCCTATCATTAGTTCCATATCTGTGGGAAGAAATTGCCGACATCCGGAATGTGAAAATGTTAGTTAATTACGGCATCGAAAAAATGAAATTCAATCAGCCGGTGTTGGTGAATAATGAAGTTCGATTGCGCGTGAGTCTAAAATCATTAAATGACCTTCGCGGAATAACCAAGGCTGAGATGGATATTGTTATGGAAATCAAAGACAATACGAAGCCAGCGTTTACAGCTACAATTATTTTTCTGTATCATTTTAATAAATGACTAAAGGAATTAAGAGACACCTTCAGGTTTATATTTTACACGGATTAGTAACACTCCTTGTTATTTATAAAATATTTAATAGTGCAACAACTCAAGGAAGATCTTCTTGGATCTTATTCCTCGTATTGGGAATTATCTCGTTTGCAAACATCCTCATAAACAAGCACTACATTGTAATTAGGGAATCGTCGATGATCATTCATCAAGATTACTTTCGAACAAAATCGATTAATCTTAATGACATCGAAAAAATTGAGATCGAGCCTGGACCATTCAAATCCTCATCGATTGTCTTAAAAGACAAAACCAAAGTAAAATTCATTGATTCATACATTGACATAAAAGAATTGAAAGAGGCAATGAACAATTTTAATATCTCGGTATACTAGAAACTCACCTAACTCCCGTTAGCTAAATACTGCCGTTCTCCTTAATTTTGGCGCGTAATCTATTTATATGAGCGCTGAAACGGCTTCCGTTGAAAAGAAAGAGATCAAAGCAATTGTGTATGCAGGCCACGCACCAGTTGAACCCTACAAACCCAAAAATAAAGTCAGGATTGTAACTGCAGCGAGTCTGTTTGATGGCCACGATGCCGCCATCAACATCATGCGCAGAATTATCCAGTCCACCGGCTGCGAAGTGATTCACTTGGGGCATGATAGAAGTGTAGAAGAAGTTGTGAACACAGCCATCCAGGAAGATGCGCAAGCTATCGCCATGACCAGCTATCAGGGTGGACACAATGAATACTTCAAATACATGTTTGATTTATTAAAGGAAAAAGGTGCAGGTCACATTAAAATCTTTGGCGGTGGTGGTGGTGTGATTTTGCCGGAA
>DASYTA010000586.1:0-4023 GCA_036002745.1 Cyclobacteriaceae bacterium
GCACGGCATCCGAAAGCCCAAAGTTATCCGAGATTCCTGCATCCATGATTTGAATTCCAGGGTTGGTGGGCAATGTGGTGTTCGGAGTAATGTATGGAAACGTTGCACTCATTCGAAGTGCCGAGAGAAAACGTAATTGCGCTGCCCCTTGATCATGAAAGAACCGCTGAAAGTCGATACCACTTACTTTAAAATCTTCGTAGTTGCCTTTGAGCGCTTCGTAGTTCATATAAGATACAGGTCTTGAAGCGATATAAATTTTTCGGCCATCGTTGACTACTGTTGGCGTGAGGATGATGAGCGGAATGATTCCCTTTTTTTCATAGGTGTTGTAATCACTGATCGGTTTGTCCATCATTTTTTGAGTGATCTCATTCAATTGATTTTCGAAAGTATAAGCACGATCACGCTCATAGCGAATACCAGCGTATTGAAATTTGGTGAACCCAACAAAAAGATCGTTGGCAAGAAGACTGAAGATGAGGGGATTTAAATTATCCGTAGAAATTTTTTGACGATGAATGGCTGAATAAGGATCAATTGTCTCGCCTAGCTGTTGCCTTAATTTTAATTCGCGAAAATAACTCGCACCAATCAAGCCACCGGAAGCGCCTGTGATAAGAACAGAATTTTTCATCAACTTGCCATGCGTAACACTGTCGCTGTGTTGCAAAGCATTAATTGTCCACAGCGCTGCGCGTTTACCCCCTCCACTTACGCAGAGAAAAACCATTTTCGGTTTTTTGTCTTTCGGAAAATTATTCCGCCAGCTATTTAATTGAACAAGCGTTTCGGCGCGATCTTGTTCCATCGCAGCACTGTCGGTTTGACTTGCCAATGCTTCTACTGTGTAGGGAACAGGTGCCTCCTGATAATCCAGACCAAAGGCTTCATATTTTTTGGAGAAATAATCTTCGCCTACGAGATAATTGAAAATTAAAAAGGCAGCTAAGCCCACGGTAGCGCTCCATTCACCAAACCAATATGAGAATGCGCCAAACATCATTACGAAAATGGTTAGGAAAATCATGAAGCTGGCGGCGGCCGGCAACTGAAAGGCAGGATAATCTTTGAATATTCCCAGCGCAACTACAAATGTGAAAATGAAAAGTTCGATGATTACTAAATTGAAATGGTTTTGGTCAAACACCTGGAGGACGGTGGCCTTATCATAAAATGAAGTGTCTTCAACTTTGTTTACTCTAAGCTTGCTATCGAGGTAATAATCCACACGTACCTGCTTTTTTCTTGCGATGTCTAATTTCTTCAGCGCACTCGCTCGTGTAACCTGCACGTTTTGCTTGATCTTTTCGTCGATCTTGCACACCATGTATTTGAAAATATCTTTGTTGGTAAACCGAAAGTAAAGGGAGAATAGAAACGTCATCGCGATGTAACCAAAAAGAAAGCCGCTCATATTTATGGCAAGCTCAGTGCCTGTGTTATGCTCGTTGTTAATCTGAAATCTCACCGTTTCATAGATATAGGTGATCAGAAATGCGATTGGCAAAAGGCTGTTATTGATTACAAATTTTCGGAACGGTCGAGGTAATGTACCAACGAATGTAAAACGATGGCCATCGGAAATATAGCACGTGATATGAAAAGCCATGCTAAACCCAGCCGTCATGAGGCCCATGATAGAAAAACTGGTAAAGCCAACTTTATTTAAATATTCGGGGTCAAGAAAGAGGTAAGGGATGCCGAGATATTTACCGAAACTCCCTGTGATCATGGAGAACAGAATGATCCAGCAAAGCATCAGCACAATATTTCGCCTGACGTTGTTTAAAAAAAGTTGAACGGGAAAAGAATAAGCGATCTTCGGAAGTAAAAAATAGAGCTTTCGCATAGACAGAATTACACTCAAGTTACAGAAAATAATAGATTAACGAAGAACTGTGTAACTTCGGATTTTCAAAAGTGGCAAAACTTTTTCAAATCTATCGCTCTTCGGCTGGTTCAGGAAAGACCCGCACGCTGGCAAAAGAATATCTTAAGCTAGCCTTGCGGTTTCGGTCTGATTATTTCAAGCACATACTTGCAGTAACGTTTACCAACAAGAGCACACAAGAGATGAAAGACCGCATCATGCGGTATCTTAATGAGTTTGCCAACGGAGAGACTAATGAATTAGCTCTTGAGCTACAGAAAGAACTGAATCTTGATCCACAAACATTTCAAAGCCAAGCACGAGAAGTGCAGGCTGCCATTCTCCATAATTATAATCAGTTTTCAATCAGCACGATTGATGCGTTTTTCCAAAAGGTGATTCGTTCATTCACGCGCGAAGCCGGAATATTAGGTGACTACCGTTTGGAAGTAGAACAAGATATGGTGATGGAAGAAGTGATCGGAACGTTGATTGACGAATTGGGTGAGCGCAAAGAATTAACAGATTGGGTGGTAGAGTTGGCGCTACAGAATCTGGAGAACGATAGGTCGTGGGACATGCGACAAAGTTTGGCTTCCTTCTCCAATGAAATTTTCAGAGAGGAGTTTAGGGCAGTAGAGGAGAGTCTCGGGCATTACACTGAAAATAAAAATTTCTTTCGCGAAACACTGACGGCACTTCAGAAAAAGAGATTTGAATTTATCAATTTTACTAAAAGCAGGGCAAAGAATGTTCTTTCAGAATTTCATTCACTTGGTCTTACGTCAGATGATTTTAAATATGCCGGCGGTATTTATAATTTTTTTGTAAAAATTTCAGAATTCGGTTCGGTAAAAGATTTTGATGAAAAGGCAAAAGGATCGAGAGTAGATAATGAATTTCAATCTTCAAAAAATTGGCTGGGCAAAGATCACCCCAGAAGCATGGAGATCATTCGGTTAGCCGATCAAAATTGGATACCGGTTCTCAATGAGATATTAGATTATCGGAAGAGAAATTTTCAATTAGCTCTTTCGGCTGAGGTCGCGCTTAGTAATTTTTATGCTTTCGGTTTGGTTACTGATATTTCACGAAAGCTCGCAGATTACAAACGTGAAAACAATTTGATGCTGTTGGCAGATGCTCCGCAATTCCTAAACGGTATTATTCAAAACAGTGATACTCCTTTTATATATGAGAAGGCTGGTTCATTTTATAGAAACTTTTTAATCGATGAGTTTCAAGACACTTCAGGCTTGCAGTGGAAAAACTTTCAGCCATTGCTTACCAATGGATTGGATAGTGGCTATCCTAGCTTGATCGTTGGTGATGTAAAGCAGGCCATCTACCGTTGGCGCGGCGGGGATCAGAGTTTATTGCAAACTTCCATTGAAAATGAATTAGGAAAGGCAAGGACGGATGTAAAATTGTTGAACAATAATTTCAGGAGCGCGAAAGAAATAATTGGATTCAATAACGAGTTTTTCAAATCGGCCGCTACTATTGCTTCATTTGATAATGGATTGCCGATATCGAACAACGAATATCATGATGTAGAACAATCAGTTACAAAGACTGGGGATGGTTTTGTGCAGGTGACATTCTTTCCTGACTATGAAGATTTGAAGTGGAAAGACGAAGCTATGCGACAAATGGTTTTGGATATTGAAGAGTTGCAGAAGAAAGGAGCTAAGGCAAGCGACATCGCGTTGTTGGTTCGCACGAATGTGGAAGGGCAGGAGCTGGTGACGTATTTACTAAATCATAAAAACTCGGAAGAAGCAAAAGATTATTGTGGATACGATGTTGTGTCAAGCGAATCGTTGCGGATTGATAGTGCCAGCGCTGTAAATCTTCTCACAGCAGCGTTGACTTATTTGCTGAATCCCGAAGATGCAATTGCACGTGCACAACTGGCATACGAATATTCTCGTCAACAAGATCTAGAAAAACCTTTGGCGGATGTGTTTGCTGTTTCTAATCCCGTAGTTTTTGAAAATAATTTACCGCCCGCATTTACTGAAAGAAAACTTTCGTTGCGAAAACTTTCTCTTTTTGAATTAACAGAAACGCTGATTGAAATTTTTGAGTTGGGAAAGAATTCAGGAGAGTTGCCGTATCTGCTGGCGTTTCAGGATCAGGTTTTAGAC
>DASYTA010000587.1:0-1902 GCA_036002745.1 Cyclobacteriaceae bacterium
TCTCAATCTATTGATGTGAGAGTTCAACGTATGTTCATAACCGGCAAATTCGTAGCCCCAAATAGCATTAAGCAGATCTTCACGGCTATAATTTTTTCCAGGATGCAATGCCAGAAGAAGTAACAAATCGTATTCCTTAGGTGTGAGCTCTACACGATTGCCGCTTTTTGTCACTTTGCGTTTACCCTGGTCAATAAGGAGATCTTCAATTTTAATAATAAACTCTGCACGTTGATCTCCTGCTCCTTCATGTAAGGCTTTTCTCCTAAAAATTGCCTTCACGCGTGCAACAAACTCGCGAACACTAAATGGCTTTGTGAGATAATCGTCAGCACCGATTTCAAGACCCAATACTTTATCGATTTCCTCAGATTTGGAGGTAAGCATTATTACTGGCGCAATCACTCCCTGCGCTCTTAATTTTTTACAAACCTCAAAGCCATCGATGCCCGGAAGCATGATATCAAGAATGATTAAATCGAAAACCTCTGCGGCAATTAAATCTAAACCTGCTTCACCACTTGTGCAATGTTTGGTCTGCACTGCTAAATCATTGAGATGAATAGAAATTAATTCAGCGATATCATAGTCATCTTCTATGATCAGAACGTTTGGCAAAGAGGTAGGAATCGCAAGGGATCGAGTTTTTGCCATTGAATTAAATGTTGATCAGCGTGAGTTTACTTTATTTTTCAAATTAGAAACACTCGACCTTCGCCTGTACAGCAAGGGTCTGAGTGACTTCACCTGTATTTAGATTAAACTACCTTAGGCTATTTCTGCTTTTTGACGGCAGGCCAATTTTGATCAGCTTTCACGATGCGCTCTTTCTGGTTCTTACTCCACTCGACCTTCACATCCTTGTTGTAGTTGAGATAAAGTTTATTATTAACAATAGTGAAAGCATCAGGTTGAGTGGGCGCTTTGTGACCTTCTGATGTGCCGTACGCACAGTACCCGCCATATTGCGGCGCGTATTTTTCTGGATTCGATTTAAACGCTTCCAGATTTTGTTTACTTGAAAAGGACCATTGTGCTCCTTTCCACTGAGTAGAAAATTCTTTCTTGCCCAGCAACGGTTTCCCTTCTTTAAAGTAAGCAACCGGATCATAGCCACGTATGGCCCCTTCATCGGTAGTGAAGACTTCTGAAGATTGAGCAAAAACTTGTGAAAGAGTAAAGACTACGAATAGAACTGTAATTAATTTTTTCATTTCTAAATGGTTTTGTTTTCGCAAATAACCATCGAAGGTTACTAATCGTGCCCTAGATGGCGCGGAAAACATCGGACATGTATTCCAGGCGACAATTAGCCCGACACATTAATATGAATACCACTCAAAATACGGTAGGAATTTCTGCTACCAAGACTTGTGATGGAAACCAAAGCACTGATGACGACGTTGAGAAAGTCAAAAAAACTTTCTTGGTTAATGGAAAATTTTGAACCCGTTATTATTTCAACCGTGCCGACGCACAAGGAAATACAATTTCTTGACGACATGATCTATGAACATAATGTCGCTGAAATAAAAAGAGACGATGGCAAATTGTTTTCCAAATTGATATACGACTCACGCGAGAATATAGTCGCTGGTATTACCGGATGGACATGGGCGAGAGCTTGTGAGATAACATTGTTTTGGGTTAAACACGATCATCGAAACAAAGGCTACGGAAAACGTCTACTTGACGCTGCTGAAACTGAGGCCAGAAATGAAAAATGCAAAACGATGTTTCTTCGAACTTATAGTTTTCAAGCCCCCATTTTTTATCTGAAACGTGGTTACCAGGTTGAACATGAAATAAAGGATTTTCCACATGGACATAGCTCCTTTTGTTTAATAAAAAGACTAGAGGAACAAGGTCGCTCGAAACTTTACCATCAGCATAAGAGTAGTG
>DASYTA010000588.1:0-1816 GCA_036002745.1 Cyclobacteriaceae bacterium
CCAGATAACGATAATGTGTTTGCCATTTATAAACTGATTGCTACTCCTGAACAAACTGAAACCATTCGCCAGAAATATTTGGCAGGTAATTTTGGTTATGGCCACGCTAAACAAGAGCTACTGGGATTAATCTTGGAGAAATTTAAGAACGAAAGAGAAGCTTACAACCACTACATTCAAGGCGATCAATTAGAGAAAACACTCAGCCGCTGTGAAGAAAAGGCAACTGCAATTGCTACTGAGGTACTCAATAAAGTCAGAAAGAAAGTTGGATTCTAATTCTTAGGTCCTAAGTCCAAAGTTCCTAAACTAAGTACTCCAGACCACTTGCTGCTTGTCTTTGGTGTTGAGAATAATCCTTAGCGGGTTAGGAACGATCACCAACTTCGTTTCTTTTCCTGGCATCGAATCTACTTCTACAAAAACGCCTTCGGCAGCTGAAACGGAGAATTCATTCTTAGCATTGATTGCATAGGTCTTGGCCAGGTATGCTGTAGGAAACAAAACATCGGTATCCGGAGAAAGTTTATCGTGCACTTCTTGTAAGGCTTCTTCAAGATATTCACCAAACTTCACATGTAATGCATCTTCCAAATCATGGAGCTCCTCTTCAAGATCATCATATTTTGGATTATTGTAATCGATTTTCTTCAATTCATTGCGCTTAATTGCAATCTGCTGAATAGCCGTATCCAACGCTTTCGTATCCATAATCTCAATTTTTGCCAAGATTATCAAAAGGTCTTGATTTTAAAAATTTAAAGGTGAGATTGATTAAATTTACCTCTCAAATTGAAGGTTATGGCAACGGATTTCTTACCCATCAATGGCACTGACCACATTGAATTTTATGTTGGTAACGCCAAGCAAGCTTCGTTGTACTATCAGCATTGCTTCGGGTTTGAATTAGTTGCTTATGCAGGCCCCGAAACGGGAGTTCGCGATCGTGCTTCTTACGTATTACAGCAACACAAAATCAGGTTTGTACTTACTACTTCCCTCCTTCCTGATTCTGAGATTAATGCTCACGTAAAAAAGCATGGTGATGGTGTAAAAGTATTGGCACTGTGGGTTGACGATGCAACCAAGTCCTATCAAGAAACTGTTTTACGTGGCGCTGAATCTGCCGCTGAACCAAAAACACTTAAAGATGAATTTGGGGAGGTCGTAATGTCGTCTATCAAAACGTATGGAGATACGATTCACACTTTCGTGGAAAGAAAAAATTACAAGGGCCCTTTCCTTCCGGGATATAAACCTGTAAAAAATAGATTAACAGTTAAACCTATTGGGTTGAAACATGTGGATCATTGCGTAGGCAATGTTGAACTCGGCCACATGAACAAGTGGGTAAAATTTTATGAAGATGTGATGGGCTTTAAACTGCTCATTACGTTTGATGATAAAGATATCTCTACTGAATACAGCGCCTTAATGAGCAAAGTGGTTTCTAATGGAAATGGGTACATCAAATTTCCCATCAACGAACCCGCTCAAGGAAAAAAGAAATCTCAAATCGAAGAGTATTTGGATTTTTATCACGGTGCAGGCGTTCAACATATCGCTATTGCCACTGACGATATTATTCACACTGTAAGTGAACTTAAGAATCGTGGCGTTGAATTTTTATATGTTCCTGAAGTTTATTACGACGATGTTAAGGAAAGAGTCGGTCACATCAATGAAGATTGGAAAGAATTGCAAAAACTAAACATCCTTATCGACCGTGACGAAGAAGGATATTTATTACAGATATTTTCAAAACCCATTCAAGATCGCCCAACCTTATTTTTTGAAATCATTGAACGCAATGGCG
>DASYTA010000589.1:0-3666 GCA_036002745.1 Cyclobacteriaceae bacterium
GGGGAGGCTGGATTACTTCTGTTATATATTGGATTAAAAATCTGTTCAAGCCTCGATCCAAAGTGAAAGTTACCTACCGTAAAACAGAATCTAAATCCAGGCCAAAAGCATCGGGTGCATCAAAAGCATCGCAAGAAGAAATAGACGCCATCCTCGATAAAATTTCTGATCGCGGTTACGAAAGCCTCAGTAAAGACGAAAAGGAAAAACTTTTCAACGCCAGTAAAAAATAATGGAACTCATCGATTTAAGCCACTCTATTGAGCACGGCATGATCACCTACAAGGGATTACCCGCTCCTCTTATCTGCGATTATCTTAGCCGTGAAGATTCAAAAGGAAAATATGCGCCAGGAACAGAATTTCAAATCGGTAAGATTGAAATGGTGACCAATACGGGCACTTATCTCGATTGTCCGTTTCACCGCTATGCCGATGGCAAAGATCTTTCGCAAATCAATCTGGAAAAATTGGCAGAGCTTGATGCTGTTTTGATCGATGCAAAAAACCATCAATCCATTGGTAAAAGTTTTTTTGAAGGAAAAAATCTTTCTGGCAAAGCTGTGCTTGTGCATACTGGCTGGAGCAAACATTGGCGCACCGATGCGTATTTTGAAAATCATCCTTTTCTTACTGCTGAAGCCGCTGATTATTTAGTCTCTCAGAATGTAAAACTGGTAGGTATCGACAGTCACAACATTGATGATACTAGAACCAATAGCAGACCTGTTCACTCAACGCTACTGAAAAGTGAAATTCTGATTGTTGAGCACATGACGAATCTCAATTTGCTTAAAGGGAAGAAATTTATCTTCAGTGCAGTGCCTCCTAAGTTTGTTGGCGTTGGCACTTTTCCCGTCAGGGCATTTGCTAAAATATGAAAGGCGTCCGACGCCTTTAAGGTGTTTTGACACCTGATACTTAAGTATGACGCTCGAAGAAATTACACAACAACTTTGGCAAGCCTCGGAAGACAGGTTGCTTTGCCGATTGCTTCTTCAAGGAGAACCGTTGACTCGCACAGTTTGTCCGTACGGAATTTGTACTACCTCCAAAAACCAGATTGTATTGGTGTGTTGGCAAACCATCGGTTTTACAAAAGCCGGAGGTAAAGAAGGCTACAGGAATCTTCTCCTCAGCGACATCATAGAAATTGAAACACTCGATTCTCATTTTCATAAAAGAGATGATTTCAATGCAGCTGATGGCCAATACAAAGATTGGGTTTATCACCTCTAACTAGTTGTCCAACTAGTTCGTATATTCACATCACAAAAAACAAACTTATATGAAAAAGAAAATACTTATTGGTGTTGGCGTAGTTCTTTTAGCATTTATTCTCTTCGTAGTATACCTCAATGTATTTCCAGCGAGTCCTCCAAAATCTGCTTCCATAAGCGATAAAGGTCTTGATGTTAGCGTTAAATATGGTGCTCCATTCAAAAAAGGCCGTTTGATTTTTGGTGAAGAAAAAGACAAAGCGCTTCAGCCTTATGGAAAATACTGGAGACTTGGTGCCAATGCTGCAACAGAAATTACTTTCAGTAAAAATGTAACCTTCGCTGGTAAGCCTGTGAATGCCGGGAGTTACAGAATGTACGCCATACCTGGTGCGACTGCATTCCAGATTGCTTTGAATAGTGAAACGGGAGTTTTCCTTGCTGTTCGTGAGCCAGATTATAGCAAAGATATTCTCAAGGTCGATGCTACTGTTACTGAAGCTCCTGAAACAGAACAATTCACAATAAGCTTCGCTAGTGACTCTACTGGAGTGAATATGAATTGTAATTGGGATAAAGTACAATTCACTGTTCCGATCAAGGCACAGTAAATTTTTCATTTCATGCGTTTCCTGAAAAGATGGGTATTGCTGCCCATTGCTGTCCTAGTATTTCTCGGATTGACCTATTGGCTCATCGGTAGAATTCAATATCGGCTCAATGTGATGGATGTAGAAGAATACGAACCTGTCTCTACATTGAAGGTTCCACAGCATCCACTCACACATTCAAAGTTTCCTTTTATCGATGTACACAATCACCAGTGGACGATGCCTGTTCAAAATCTCGACAAGCTAGTGACCGAGATGGATTCGTTGAATATGGCGGTTATGGTGAACCTCAGTGGATTTCGCGGGAAATATTTAGAATGGTCGCTCGACAATGTTAATAATCACTTCCCCAAAAGGTTTGTCCTTTTTCTAAATATAAATTTTGAAAACCTGGATGATGCAGGCTGGCCTGATGAAACATTGAAGCTGATGGAGGAAGCTGTGAAGCAAGGTGTGAAAGGGTTAAAAGTTTATAAACAATTAGGATTAGATGACACGGATAACAACGGAAAGAGAATCGCTATCGATGATCCACGGCTTGATCCGATATGGGCAAAGTGTGGCGCGCTGGGAATTCCTGTCTTGATCCATTCGGGTGAACCCAATTCATTCTGGAAACCAAAGGACAAATACAACGAGCGATGGTTGGAATTAAAACAAGAGCCCGGTCGCTATCGCGATCCGAAAAAACTTCCATCATTCGATTCCATCATGAGCGAACAACATCACGTGTTTCGCAAACATCCCGAAACTAAATTCATTGATGCTCATTTGGGTTGGTACGGTAATGATTTAGAGAAACTCGGAAAATTATTTGACGAGATGCCGAATGTTTATACCGAATTAGGTGCCGTGCTAGCTGAACTTGGTCGGCAGCCAAAAACAGCTCGCACTTTTATGATCAAATATCAAGATCGCGTGATGATGGGAAAGGATACGTATAAGAAGGAGGAATACTACACTTATTTTCGTGTGCTTGAAACCGATGACGAATATTTTGATTACTACCGCAAGCGGCATGCCCACTGGAAAATGTACGGACTTGCTCTTCCTGACTCCGTATTACAAAAAGTCTATTATAAAAATGCGTTGAAAGTTATCCCCGGAATTGATAGGAGCTTCAGGGAAAAGTAGACGAGGAAATTTATCCCTTACCTATTTTAGAAAGAGAACAGAATTTTGGTTTAATTAGCCATACCAAGGCAGATCTTAAATTACTGAATTGCCTTACTACAAATTGCTTTTTCAGCGAATTGTTTAATAACTCGGTGTAAAGGTCGTAAGAGGTTTTTGCTAGCAAGTCTTTGGGCACTATTACAGCCATCCTATAATTACCCCGAGCGATACCTACGTAATCGATCGTTGATTTCACAGAAGCGTGAATATCTTCATGCAAAACTCCCTTATGAGTTTTGGTATTCAAAATGATTCGATTAATAATTGGATGGTCGCGAAGAGTTTCAAGCGAATGGATCGTTCCTTCTTTGTAAATGTCGGATGTAGTAAATCCTCGCCAGGTAAAAACAGCAAGCCTTAGTTTACTGACAATTTGAACAATCAGGGTCTTATTATTAAAAATTAACACGAGTAAATTGGGTTTGTGCACGCTGGCTAATAGAAAAATCGTGCCATTTGAAATAATCCATGAGTTGCTTAAAACAACGGTGAGAGAATTCAATATTGAATCAATTCGGGAAAAAAAATCCCATGATGGGATTGAATTAAATCAGCTTTTGGTAAACACGGTATCGCTTGTAAATTTTTCCGCCAACATTCTCACACTCAGCCCGCATGCGTGAGTTCGTTTCTAAAATCAAATGGCTATCCATTGTTTCA
>DASYTA010000590.1:0-5628 GCA_036002745.1 Cyclobacteriaceae bacterium
GAACATTAAAGACAGCCGCGAGTTTTTTTACTTTGGCCGATACGCTTTGCTTCCTTTAGCAAATTCAACTTCTGAATTCGCAAAGAATTATGGCAACAAAGGCTTGACAGAAAAACAGATAAAAGAAGTTTTCTTTCAAGATGTGTTTGCTGACAAAAAGAATCAGGAGCGAATAAGCTATCCCCTCACAGTTTATACGCGACTACAACGAGCCGGAGCGCCCATCACATTTGCCCATTACTTTGGCTTCGAGCAACAGAATATAAAAGGAAAAGCTATTGCCGGTTCTGATGAACACCTGATTAAAGCTTTGTTGAAAGATTCAACCGGAGTGTCATACGCGACTCTCGGGCTGCTTTACAATCAAGAGACTCGAAAAGTTTTGGAGGGAATTACTGTTATTCCTGTTGACCAGGATGGCGATGGCCGCATTTCAAATGATGAAAAAAAAGTTAGCGATGTGGACGATCTCATTACAAAACTTGAATCGCGTGAATTAAAAAATATTCCTGTTGAGTATCTCCACATTTCTATCAGTAAGACAAATACCAATCAGGAAGCATTGAATTTTTTGACATGGGCATTCGGTCAAAGCCAAGATGACCTTCACCATTTTGGATATTTGAAACCAGAGCCTAAGCGTTATCAAAAGGAGAAAGAAAAACTTTCGGCGCTAACTATCAATTACACCACAAAAAAATAAGAAGAATCAGATGAAAAGAAATTTACTATTAAGCGCACTTGTTCTATTATCCTTTCAGCTAGTTTCTGCACAGGAAAAAATTATTACGGGGGTAGTCAAAGATAATTCGGGCGAACCAATACCAGGATCAACGATTCTTGTGGCAGGTACTAATAACGCTGTGGCTGCTGATGCCAATGGAGAATTCAATATTAAAACCTCCAAAGAATTTCCATTCACATTAGCAATTAATGCTGTTGGGTTTCAACGACAAGATATTGAAATATACGAGCAGCCGGAAGAACCTATCATTGCTCAATTAAAAACTAATAATGTACTGGATGAAGTAGTCGTAGTTGGTTATGGTGAACAAAAGAGAAAAGACATTACAGGTTCTATTAGCTCGGTTCCAACTGAATTGAAAACACAACCTGTTGCATCAGTCGAACGTCTCCTTCAAGGAGCTGTAGCCGGAGCGATTGTAACACAAACCAGTGGCCAACCCGGTGGCGGTGTGAGTGTGCAAATCAGAGGAAGCAATTCTATCAATGCATCAAGTGATCCATTGTATGTGATCGATGGTTTCCCCATCAGTAATGATTACAGCACCACCGATGCGGGAGTTACCAACGGTCCAAAAATTAATCCCCTCTCTACACTCAACACAGCCGACATTGAATCAGTGGATGTTTTGAAAGACGCGTCTGCTACTGCAATTTATGGATCACGCGGAGCAAACGGCGTTATTGTTATCACTACAAAGAAAGGAAGATCAAACGAGTCATCCATTCACTATGATGGCTACTATGGCGTACAAAGCGTTGTCCGAACGCTTCCACTCTTAACTGCAGGTCAGTGGTGGCAACTTAGAAAAGATGCTGCCTTCAACACAGGTCCTACGGCAGTTGCTAATTTAAAGTCTGCCAACAAAGCTTATCTCGCAGCCGCTGATGCTGGAGGTTATACTATTGACACACTTGGTGTTGGTACGGATTGGCAGAATGCTGCTTTCACACAAGCTGCCATTCAGAGTCACAGTTTATCTTTTTTGTCTGGTTCAGAAAAAACAAAACTAGCCTTCAGCGGAAATTATTTTAACCAAGATGGTATCCTGAGAAATACAGGATTCAACCGCTACACTTTTCGCTTTAATATTGATCACGAGTTCAACAACAGGTTGAGACTTCAATCATACGTTAACGCAAGCACAATCAATTCGAAAGTAGCACCTGATGCAATCGTTCCTAATCTACTTCAATCACCTGCAGCATTGCCCATTTACAAAAATGATGGAACGTTTTTAATTCAGTCGGGACTTGAATCGGCCCTTGCCAATCCGATCAATTCGTTATACAATCAGACGAACACAACCAACACCAATCGTTTGCTAGCTAATTTTTCGCTCGATTACAAAATAGCAGATGGATTGACTGCAAAAGTTTTGTTCGGCACAGATGTTTTGATCAACAAACAAAACCGCTATTTACCCAATTCAACCTTTGAAGGATTGTCATTGAAAGGTTTTGCTTCCGTTGGTACACTTAACACGTACAATTGGCTGAACGAAAACACAATCAATTATTCCAAAGTAATTAATAGTGTTCATACGTTTCATGCAACAGCGGGTTTTACTGCACAGCGTTCAACATCAGAAGGTGTAACTGCTTCGGCCAACAATTTTGCATCCGACTTCTTCACGTATAATAATTTAGGTTCAGCGGTTACTCCCAACTCACCGTCTTCAAGTTATAGTCAATGGTCGTTGGCATCATGGTTGGCACGCGTTAACTACTCCTTCCAAGACAAGTATCTTGTTACGCTGTCATTGCGATCAGACGGATCATCACGTTTTGGTGCGAATAATAAATGGGGAAGTTTTCCATCAGCCGCATTAGGTTGGAATCTTCACCAAGAAGAATTCCTCAAAAACTTTCGGCAGATCAGCAACTTGAAGTTGAGAGCAAGCGCTGGATGGACAGGCAATCAATCGATTCCTCCTTATTCATCATTGTCGCAGCTAAGCTACTTCCGTTATAACTTCAATGGCCAAACTGTTTCAGGTTATGCCCCGAGCAATGTGGCTAATTCTAATTTAAGTTGGGAGAAAACTTTCCAAGTGAACGTTGGCGTTGATGTTGGTCTGTTCAACAACAGGGTGAATATCGTTGCTGATTATTATTATAAGAAAACAACGGATTTGCTTCTTAATGCAATAGTTTCAGGAACATCGGGTCTAGCTGTGGGCGGAAATGTCAATTCTGGTCAACAATCTGCAGTGTTTCAAAATCTTGGCGCTGTCTCCAACGAAGGGTTTGAACTTTTTGTCAACACGCGCAATACAACATCTGCTTTGAGATGGAATACGATTCTTGTTTTCTCGTTGAACAAAAACAAAATTCTCGATTTAGGTCCTGGCATTTCCAGAATTGTGCCTAACACCAACGCACCATCCGTAATTCAAGTCGGTCAACCGCTCGGTTCATTTCTTGTTTATAAAACAGATGGTTTGATTCAACCTGGCGAAGATGGAGCAAACGCTTTGACACCACAGGCTTTCAAAGGAGTAGGTGCACAGAAATACAAAGACATTAGCGGGCCTAACGGCGTTCCTGACGGTGTCATTTCTCAATCGTGGGACCGTGTTGTGATTGCTAATCAGCCGGGAGTGAATATTGGATTCACTAATACTTTCAGTTACAAGAATATCGACCTCTCGATTTTCTTTCAAGGATCTTTCGGCGGGAAACTTTATAACCAAAACCGTGGGCAGCTTGAATTGAACAACGGAGCAAGCAATGGAGCCGCTGCGGCAGCATTTGCTTACCGTGTTCCAGGTACCCGTGGTCCCAGTGATCCAGGATTAACAGATACAGATGTAAAGGCAGCCTATCAAGATCCGGCCATTACAATTTCTGATCGCTTCATTGAAGATGCTTCGTATATAAGGTTAAAGAATATTTCGCTTGGATATACTTTCCCACTCGGTTTGATTTCAAAAGCGAGATTAAAACAATTTCGAGTTTACGTCTCAGGACAAAATTTGTTGACGTTCACCAACTACACCGGCTATGACCCTGAAGCAAGCCAGGCTGGTCAGGCGCTGATCAACCGTGGTGTAGACAATGGCGTGTATCCCAACTACCGATCAGTGCAAGGTGGAGTACAACTAACATTCTAATCAATTGAAAAACGAATTCGCTATGAAAAAAAATATATACCACTTCATCACACTTGCAGCAATTTCTTTGCTAGCAGTGTCATGCGCAGACTTTCTGCAGGAGAAACCCAAGTCATTTATTTCCGAAGACCAATATTACAAAACACCAGCCGATGCATTGACGGCTGTAAATGCAACGTACTTTTTTTACAACGGAGGTGGAAGTAATGGTTCTACGCAATCGGCCTACAACTCGCAGTTGCAAGTGGGAATGGAGTTTGCAACAGATGAACAATATCCAGGACCCGGTGCAGTAAATGCCGATGTGCGTTCTTTCTCAGTTCATAACTTCTCTTCGACTAATCGAACGATTTATGAAAACTGGCAACAACATTATGCCGGCATCAGACGTGCCAATGTTGCGATTGACAAAATTGCTAAGATCGACTTTGGAACGAATACCGCATTGAGAGACCGATATATCGGTGAAGCAAAATTTACTCGCGCATATATCTATTTCAATTTGGTGAGATTGTGGGGCGATGTTCCTTTGGTAACAGAAGACAAAGCTTATATCACCCCACAGGACTATTACATTGCCAAGTCTCCCACAACTGCAATTTATGATCAGATAGAAAAAGATTTAAAAGAGGCTATAACAGTTTTACCCAATTCCTATTCAGGCGGAGATCTCGGTCGGGTAACAGCGGGAGCGGCCAAAGCGTTGCTCGCAAAAGTTTATCTCACCAAAGCATCATTCCCTTTACAGATAACATCGCATTATCAAGATGCTGTGAACAAAGCAGAAGAAGTGCTTTCAGGCATCGATGGAGGAACAGGAAACTACGGTTATAATTTAAGAACAAACTATTCGCAAGTGTTTCTTCCTGCTTACAAAAACAATGAAGAACATATTTTCTCTGCACAATTCTTGACAAACTTTCAAGGGCAAGGCCGCAATGATTTTTATAGAACACTACCTAAGTTTCCTTCCAGTTTCGGAGTGGTTGGTTTTTTTTCTGACCAAGTAAATTTTTACACCAAGGGAGCTGACAAGTCTTTCAACATCTATAAGCTGTATAAGAAAAAAGACAAGAGGAGAAAAGTAACTTTTGTAACGAAGTTTGTAAATCCAAAAAACGGGGCGAAGTTCGGAACGCCAATTGCAAATCCTGCTTATCCCGGAGACTCCATCCCCTATTTCAACAAAGCTTATGATCCGGATGCTTTTGTCGCCGTACCGTCAGAAGCCGCGACTAATGTTACGCTCTTGCGCTACGCCGAAATTTTGTTGATACATGCTGAAGCAGAGAACGAAGCCAATGGCCCAACAGCCAAAGCATATAAGTCCGTCAATCGTGTAAGAGCCAGAGCTGGCCTTCCAGATCTTACGCTTGGCTTATCACAAGATCAGTTTCGTGATTCCGTTTATTTAGATCGACAGTTAGAACTAGTGTATGAGTATCAACGCTGGTTTGATTTGATACGCCAGCGCGATGCTTCTAACCAATCTGTCTTTGTCAAGAAATTACAAGATGCAGGCAAAGTAAACGCGGTTGATAGAAATCGCCTGTTCCCGATTCCTCAAATTGAATTAGATAATAATCCTTTATTAAAACAAAACCCATTGTGGGAGTAACACAAACTAAATATTTATGAAAACAAAAATCTTACTTTTAACATTCGTAGTTGTTTCAAATCTTCTTTTTGCACAACAACAAACTGGCATCGTAAAGTTGCGCGGCACACGGCTCACCTATCCTTTGGTGAATAAATGGATTGCAGAGTT
>DASYTA010000591.1:0-7049 GCA_036002745.1 Cyclobacteriaceae bacterium
CTTTTCAATGAAAATCTTTTCCAACGAGGAGAATAAAATTTTCTCCATCAATTCTGCTTTTCGGATTTCCAGCTCACGTTTCAACAACACTCGCGTGTTCTCCGTATTGACTTTCAGAATGTCGTTCACTTTCATGAACATCGGCTTGTCGCCAACAATCACGCAAGCATTGGGTGAAATGGAGACTTCACAATCCGTAAAAGCATACAATGCGTCTATGGCAATTTCTGGAGAAATACCAGGTTGAAGATTAACCAATATCTCTACATCCTTAGCTGTATTATCTACTACTTGCTTAACTTTTATTTTTCCTTTCTCACTGGCTTTCACAATCGACTCCATTACTGAAGTGGTCGTAGTGCCAAACGGGATATCTTTTATTGCAATAGTCTTCTTATCAATAATCTCAACGCGTGCGCGCACTTTAATTTTTCCTCCGCGATAGCCCTGATCATATTCCGAAAAATCAGCAATGCCACCTGTGAGAAAGTCAGGATAGATTTTTGGATTCTTTCCTTTTAATACATCGATTGACGCTTTGATCAATTCACAAAAATTATGAGGGAGAATTTTTGTCGACAACCCAACTGCAATCCCTTCCACACCTTGTGCCAACAGCAAAGGAAATTTCACAGGAAGCGTTACCGGTTCTTTTTTTCTTCCGTCGTAAGAAAGTTGCCATTCGGTAGTTTGAGGATTGTAAACTATATCCAACGCAAACTTCGAAGGACGTACCTCAATATAACGCGGAGCAGCCGCGGGGTCACCTGTGCGCACATCACCCCAGTTACCTTGTGTGTCAAATAAGATTTCTTTCTGCCCGATATTCACTGTAGCTTCGCCAATCGCTGCATCACCATGCGGATGGTATTGCATTGTACTTCCGATCACGTTCGCCACTTTATTGAAACGACCGTCATCCATTTCTTTAAGCGCGTGCATGATCCTGCGCTGAACTGGCTTGAAACCATCTTCAATGCGCGGCACCGCACGCTCTAGAATTACGTAGGAAGCATAATCGAGAAACCAGTTTTCATACATGCCATCAATGGCGATGGAGTGAACAACTCCGTTTTCTCCTTGCTTTGCTTTTACCGGTTCTTTTTTCTTTGCCATGCTAATTAAGCTTCAACTTCTTTTTCTTCGAGTGATTCAACTTTGTCCATTTCGATGCGCAGGTTGTCAATAATAAAATCCTGGCGGTCGGGCGTATTTTTGCCCATATAAAATTCTAATGTCTTGATCAGGTGTTTTTCTTTGTCGATCAGCACTGGCTGCAAACGGATGTCATCTCCGATGAACGTTCCAAATTCTTCAGGAGAAATTTCTCCTAATCCTTTGAAGCGTGTGATCTCTGGTTTACTTCCCAACTTATCAACGGCAGCCTGACGCTCCTCTTCACTATAACAATAGATCGTTTCTTTTTTGTTGCGAACACGGAACAACGGTGTATCCAAAATATAAACATGTCCTGCCTTAACAAGATCAGGGAAGAATTGCAAAAAGAAAGTCATGAGCAACAAACGAATGTGCATACCATCCACATCAGCATCGGTGGCAACGATTACTTTATTGTAGCGCAAGCCATCCAATCCGTCTTCAATATTCAACGCATGTTGCAACAAATTAAACTCTTCATTTTCATAAACTACTTTCTTGGTCAGTCCGTAACAATTGAGCGGCTTACCACGCAAACTAAACACCGCTTGTGTTTCTACATCGCGTGATTTAGTAATCGAACCGCTCGCAGAATCTCCTTCCGTAATAAAGATTACAGACTCCGACCCCTTCTCTCCTTTTGCGTCATCAAAATGAAAACGGCAGTCGCGGAGTTTTTTATTATGAAGGTTTGCTTTCTTCGCGCGTTCGTTGGCTAATTTTTTGATCCCAGCAATTTCTTTCCGCTCGCGCTCGGATTGCAAAATGCGCTTGAGCATTTCATCTGCTACCTTTGCATTTTTGTGCAGATAGATTTCGAGTTCTTTTGAAACAAAATCTCCTACAAAATTTTTCACCGACGCACCCTCGGGTGCCATGTTGAGCGAACCCAATTTGGTTTTGGTCTGCGACTCGAACACCGGCTCTTGCACGCGCACAGCAATTGCTCCGATAATACTTGCACGAATGTCTGCCGCATCAAAATCTTTCTTATAGAAATCACGAACACCGCGCACAATACCTTCACGGAACGCAGCTAAATGCGTTCCTCCTTGGGTTGTGTTTTGTCCATTGACGAACGAATAATACTCTTCACCGTATTGATTGCCATGCGTTAATGCAACTTCAATATCATCGCCTTTGAAATGAATGATCGAATAACGGATTTCTTCTGGATCTGATTTTTGCTTTAATAAGTCAAGTAATCCATCCTTGGAATAAAACTTTCTCGCATTATAATTAATAGTGAGCCCTGCATTCAGGAAAGCATAGTTCCACATCAAGTCATCCAAGTATTCCGGGATGAAATGATAATGCTTGAACATCGTATCGTCAGGCTCGAACTCAACCAGCGTTCCGTTCTTGTCGGGCGACTTGGATTGCTTTGGATCGTTGGTGAGAACTCCCTTCTTAAACTCGGCCAGCTTCGTTGCCCCATCGCGGAAAGCTTGTACTTTGAAATAATTGGAGAGCGCGTTCACCGCTTTTGTACCCACGCCATTCAAACCCACCGATTTCTGAAACGCTCCTGAGTCGTACTTCGCTCCCGTATTTATTTTTGAAACAACATCTACTACTTTACCCAACGGAATGCCGCGACCATAATCGCGTACGGTTACTTTCTGATCAGTAATCTTTACATCAATCGTTTTTCCGTAGCCCATCATGTGCTCGTCAATGCAATTGTCAATTACCTCTTTCACGAGTACATAAATGCCATCGTCTTTGCTGGAGCCATCGCCCAACTTACCGATGTACATTCCCGGCCGCAGGCGGATATGTTCGCGCCAATCGAGCGACCGTATGCTCGATTCATTATACTCAATACTGTCTTTCGCCATAGTTATGTCGTGGTTGAGAGAAATAAAAAGTCAAAAAAATTAAAAAGATCGCATCCAAAAAATAGAGCGGAGCGAATCGTTCTTTAAAGTTAAAGAAATTTTCCGCGCATTTCATGAATACAGTCTACTAATCTCAAGGAAAGGATATCAATAACTCGTTGGTAGTCAGGTCTAAGAAAACGAGACGTCAAACAGGTTGTTTACGAAAAAACTTTTGCAATACATTATAAACTGGCCATGAAGTAGCCCATACCAGCAGTAATCCAACACTTCCATAAATGATCGTACCCAAACGGGCGAAGTCATATTTTTCGTTGCTATTGTATAAACTGATGAAGCTCAATCCGATTACAAAAAAGAGATTGGTGCAGGCAATTAATCCATAAAACCAGGCTTTGAAATCAGATTCTTTTTCTGAAAAAATTCGAGTGACTACAAACACCAATGCGTTTGCCACAGCGATTACGCCCAAAACAATGTAAAAGAAAGTCTCTTTGGAGAGTGCAATAGTCTGAGGGTTTTCGTTCACCACCACATTTTCCGGTAAGCCAGCATACACATACATGAAAGAGGCCATTGTACCCAGCAATGAGAAGACCCAAATCACTTTTAATATTTTTAATGCCATCGTAGTTAGTTGTTCGTTATTCGTTGTTGGTTATTAGTACTTTTGGCCAACAATTTTGCCGCAAAGTAATTTCATTTTTATGAGAAAACGGAATGTTAAAATTATATTTCTTTTTGCTACACTGTTGGTGGCGTGCGGCAAACCATTGCCAACACTGGATGGGATCGATTTAAAGCAATGGAAGGAGGATAGAAACGGATGTAATCATTTTCGTGAAAAATTGATTGACACGCTAACTTCTCAAAAAGATAAATTATTGGGATTATCCGAAGATGATGTTATTGGTTTGCTGGGTCGCCCCGATCAAAATGAATTGTATAAACGGAACGAAAAGTTTTTTAAGTATTTCTTAGAGCCAGGCCCAACTTGCGGCAGTGATTCATCAGAGATGATACTATCCATCAGATTTAATTCAGTTGGCTTGGCTAAGGAAGTGGTTATTGAGTAGTCCCTCATTAAAATAGCACATATGAAAAAGATAATTTATCTAATTGGTCTATGCTTTGTGGGATTTGTGGTAAGTTGTTCGAAGAAGCCCAAAATAAATGTTCTACAACTTAAATATATAAGTAACTCCGAGATTAGCATAATATCTGATGCCGATTTAATTTGGAATCCGTTCGGTGATCTTTCCTCACTTCAAAAATCAAGTAATGGCATTTTTAAAATAAAAGAATCAGTTGTTTTAGACTCAGTAAATGGAAAGGTGGTAATTAAGAATCTCTCATTTAGTAGATCATTTGTAAAGGTGGCTGTAGTTAAAGATCAGTATGAATTGTTGGCCGCTGAAATACGAGACCCTGAAATTAGTTTAGTTTGTCAAATCAAAATTGGTATGTCAAAACTAGATTTTTTTAAAATGATCACGAATGAACCTGAGATGAATTCGCTTAAATCATTTAATACCATTTTCATTTCTGACCCACTTGGTGAATCTGTAACGGAAAAATTTTTATTTAAGAATGATCAATTGAATGAAATAATTTTTAAGACTGAGGATTATCATTTTAAGAACTATTAATCTTAGATTCGAAAATCGTGTGAACTCTTTACAATTATTCTTGCTCCAGCTCAATGTTCTTAATTCATATCTTTACCATCAAAGTTAAATAACATGACTCACATCGCAGTGATTGGCTCCGGAACGATGGGCAACGGCATTGCCCACGTGTTTGCTCAATTCGGTTATCAGGTTTCGCTTATTGACATCTCAGAAGAAGCGTTAAAGAAAGCGCTCGCTACGATCGATAAAAATTTAGCACGACAAGTAGAGAAGGGTGTGATTACAGCTGATGTGAAACAAAAAGCACTTTCTAATATTACTACTTCATCATCGATAAAAGACGGAGTAGCTAAAGCGGATCTAATCGTAGAAGCTGCCACGGAGAACATCGATTTAAAACTAAAAATATTTAAAGACATTGATGAAGCTGCCAAACCGAACGCAGTATTGGCAACCAATACTTCTTCTATCTCCATTACTAAAATTGCATCCGTTACCAAGCGTCCCGACAAAGTAATAGGCATGCACTTCATGAACCCTGTGCCTGTGATGAAGTTGGTAGAAGTAATTCGTGGCTACTCAACCAGCAATGAAACGACAGAAGCTGTGATGGCGCTTTCCAAAAAATTGGAAAAAATTCCAGTAGAGGTAAATGATTATCCCGGTTTTGTTGCTAATCGCATTCTTATGCCGATGATCAATGAAGCAATTTATTCTTTGCACGAAGGTGTTGCGGGTGTTCATGAAATCGATACCGTAATGAAACTCGGCATGGCTCATCCGATGGGTCCGCTTCAGCTCGCTGACTTTATCGGACTTGATGTTTGTCTTTCAATATTAAAAGTGTTGCACGATGGCTTTGGCAATCCAAAGTATGCCCCTTGTCCGTTGCTCGTGAACATGGTTCAAGCTGGACATAAAGGAGTGAAATCAGGAAGTGGGTTTTATAAATATAAAGCCGGGATTAAAGAGCTAGTTGTAGCGGAGAGATTCAAATAAACTCGATTCTAGCTTCTAGTATCCAGCATCTAGAATCAAGAATCTCCCACTCCCAAATTCGGCACAGGTGCCACGCCCAATCCACAAAATTTTCCAGCCAGATATTTATAGTGCGCTGCTATCGCAATCATAGCCGCATTGTCAGTACAATATTGAAATTCAGGAATAAAAATTTTCCAATTCAACTCTTGTGCAGTTTGAGTCATTGCATTTCGCAATCCTGAATTAGCAGCAACGCCTCCGGCAATCGCAATTTCTTTTATGCCCGTTTGTTGAGCTGCCAATTTTAATTTTTGCAAAAGCATTTGCACCAGGTGTCGTTGCAAGCTCGCGCAGACGTCGTTTAAGTTTTTCTCTACAAATTTTTCATCGAGCTTCTTTTGGTCGCGTAAGAAATAAAGGAATGCTGTTTTAATCCCACTAAAAGAAAATTGAAGATCAGGCATAATCGTTTGTGAAAACTTAAACGCATTTGGGTTTCCTTCTTTCGCGTACTTGTCGATCAATGGTCCGCCCGGATACGGCAGGCCCATCATCTTTGCTGCTTTGTCAAACGCTTCACCCACGGCATCATCTTGCGTTTCACCGATCACCTGCATATCCAAAAAATCGCGTACCAATACAATTTGGGTGTGACCTCCGCTCACTGTCAAACACAAAAAAGGAAACTGCGGCCGTGGCTCGTCAATAAAATGCGCAAGAACATGCGCTTCCATATGATTTACCTCAATCAGCGGTAGATCAAGAGCGAGCGCCATTCCTTTCGCGAATGAAACACCCACCAGCAACGAGCCCATCAAACCCGGACCACGGGTAAATGCAATAGCATTTAAATCTTTATTTTTTATACCAGCCGACTGCATGGTATCGTTTACTACATGCCATATGTTTTGCTGGTGTGCGCGGGAGGCCAATTCGGGCACCACACCGCCATGTTTGTGATGCACGGCCTGTGAGGCTACTATATTATTGAGTACCTTGCCGGTTCGTATCACCGATGCAGAAGTTTCATCGCATGAAGACTCAATGGCAAGGATTGTTGGAAGTTGCTGACTCATGAACCTGCAAGTTATTAAAAACCGGATTTGGTTTTGGTTCAGGAAAATTTTCTTGTACGGAATCTTCTCTGTGCTTGTATTTTTTACGCTCGGTTTCATTATCCTTCAATTCCCGCAGGTACAATCAGCACTCATTAGTCGGTATCTAAAAGGGTTTTCTCAGGTTATCGATTTTCCCACCACCGTGGAATCCATGGACCTCCGCTGGTATGACCGGCTGGAATTGATCAATGTAAAAATCAAAGACCCGGAGAAAAACACCATGATTTCCATTGACCGTTTGTTAGTGAATTTCGAAATACTGAGCCTCTTAACGAAGGGAAGTGTAAATATTGATGCCGCTGATATTGAGCATGCAGAAG
>DASYTA010000592.1:0-13303 GCA_036002745.1 Cyclobacteriaceae bacterium
GGGCACGAGAGTCAATCAGATGGCACAGTATATTGTTTTTGAAGTACCCATTCAAATGCTTGCTGACAATCCTACTCTATATATGAGAGAGCATGAGTGCACTGATTTTATTACGAAGGTGCCCACAACGTTCGATGAAACAATTCCTCTCGATGGCAAGGTCGCTGAATTTGTAACTATCGCGAGACGGAAAGGAAATGAGTGGTTTGTAGGTGCGATGACGAACTGGAGTTCCAGAGAATTGATCATTGATTTTTCTTTTCTCGGTGCAGGTGAATATAAAGCAGAAATATTCAAAGATGGCGTTAATGCCGATCGCGATGCAACCGATTATAAAAAAGAAATCATTACCGTTAAGTCTGGCGACAAGCTTAACGTAAAGCTAATGAATGGAGGCGGTTGGGTGGCGAGGATTTCGGCTCGATAACTCTGAGATATTTTACGAATCAAAATGACTTTTAATGTCCTGCAAAGATGAGCGACATGCAAATAAAATTGATTTCACAACTAAAGAAAAAAGACTCGGACACTTGGATCCAAGGGTTCTCTAAGACAGTCTTGACCATTATTTTGTACCCGCTCATATTGATATTTGGACTTTTGACGATGATTTTCTTTTTTACCCTGTCCCTTTTTCAAAAAAAAGAGGTGACGGTTGGCAAATCAAAAGGGGAAGAATGGACTATCTTGACCGAAATTAACGAAGTTCGATTCTTAAAAAGATTCAAGGGTGACATAAGATTCGGACCTGCATATTTTGAGATAAAGACTGAGCCAACAATTTTGGGACTGGAAAACAAAATTTTTGGTGACTGGTTGTTCTACTTTGAAGGTGGACTCTTCTTACAGCAATGGAACAGCACTGACAGCCTCAATACAACACTCCTTTATGTTGATATTGAGAAAAAACAGATAAAAAAAATAAAGGACTCAATACCATCAGTTCTTTGGGATCTAGTACAACGACAGGACAAGAAATTAGAATTAAACTGCGACACCGGAGACAAATTATTAAAGTTTGAGATTGAGACGTAGCACATCACGTGCAAATTGATAAGTGAGTTTCTAACTGAATCTAATTCCTCACTAAAGTCTGATTCTCCAACACTTCAATTTCTGTTCTGCGGTTGATGGCACGGCCGCCCTGTTCATCATCGTTGGAGACGATTGGTTTTTCCTGACCATAGCCTACCGCTTTCAAACGGGTGGGATCAACTCCTCTCGCAACAAGAAATGCGACAACCGTTTCAGCCCGTTGAGCAGAAAGAGTTTTGTTGGCTTGCGCGTTGCCAGAGTTATCGGTGTGACCGTTGATCTGCAATTTCACACCCGGGTTGTTTTCCATCAGGTCGAGGATATGCTCTAATTCACCTCGTGATTCATTTTTCAATTCAGATTTGCCAATGTCGAAGAAAATATTTTTCATTACCACCTTCGAACCGACTGTAACCCGCTGCATCAAAATCGCAGTCTCAATGTCCGTGCTATCCGAATACATTGGCACCTCAAAATTCAGAGAGTTAAAAATATAGCCATCTACAGAAGTATTGATCCCATAGTTGCCTCCGTGAGGGAGAACGATTTTAAATTCTCCGGTGGAGTCGTTGGAATACACACGCTCCATCACGGTATTAGTTTTATTATCAATCAGCGTGATCTGCGCTTTAAGAGCTTTGGCATTATCTGCATCAATGACTTTACCAATCAATTGCGAAGCAAAGCCCAAATCTTTTTGCAAGCTCACCATTGCATCAGCAAACTCATCACCCATTTGTACTTCTTTCACAGGCTCGTCTTTGGCAACCACCACAGGTAGTGGAACTTCTTTCTTCGGAGGTGGATCAAGAAAAGTAACAGAACAAATATCAGAGTTGCCTACACCCTCCGGTCGCACCGAACTAAAGTAGGCACGCTTCTTATCTTGCGAAAGGAAGAAATAATTTTCAAACTTCGGTGTATTGATCGGGTAACCCAGATTTTGCGGCTTCGTCCATTTGCCATCGTTCAATTCACTTTTGAAAATATCAAAGTCACCGAGACCAGGAAGTCCATCTGAGCCAAAATATAAAGTACCATCCTGGTGCATGAACGGTGCATCTTCATTGCCCGGAGTGTTGATGGTAGGACCAAGATTTACAGCTTTGCCCCAAGTTCCATTAGCAAGTTTTGTACTTACATAAATATCCAATCCACCGAAACCGTTGGGCCTGTCGCTGGTGAAATAAAATTTATTTCCATCGGGAGAAAGACAACCTGAAGTTTCCCATGAAACGGTATTAATCTCAGGGCCCATGGATACAGGTGCGGACCATTCTTTTCCATCGAACGATGAAGTGTAGATGTCACCATTACCTTTTTCATAGTAGAGAAAAATAGTTTTTCCGTCGGGCGACAAGTACGTTACGGCATCGTGAAAGGTGTCATTAATTTTGGGGCTGATTACTTCGGGCACCGACCAGCCATTTGCTCCTTTCTTACTCCAAACTACGTCTTCAAAAATTAGCCGATTCTTTGTGTCAATTTTTGATGTATCTCTCGCCGACGTAAAAACCAACTCACTCTCATCAGCAGGCAAAGCCGGACCATAATCCTGAAACGGTGAATTGATAGGCCACTCCAGCACTTTAATGACACATAAAACCGGGTTAACCATCAATGAATCGCCCATACGACACTCACGAATTTTGTGATCTGCAATCAGCGCAAGTTTTTTATTTTTTGTTTTGTACTTCTTAAAATGATCGATGGCCTTGTAAAAATGAAAATTGGCCTGCAGGGCGAGGCCAAGGAAGTAGTCAACATCGGGGTCAACGTCTGGCTTCAAACGATAGGCCTCCTCCAGGTAAGAAAGTGCCTTCACTTCTGCACCCGAAGAAAGATAACAATGACCAATGCGGTATTTTACATTGGCGTCGTTGGGTGCAGTTTTTTCAGCGGATTGGTAAATAAGAAGCGCACCTTTATAGTCAGCTTTGGCAAAAAGCTTATCGCCTTTGTCCAAAGTTGATTTAAGTGTCTGAGCCAAACCACAGATTGTGATGCACCCGAAAAATGAAATCAGGATGATTCTCACGCGGTGAAAATACCAACATCTTTGTTTGGAACAAAATCGGATAAAAAGGTACATGAAAATCACTAAATGAATCTCGCGTCAGTTCCTGGGCAAAAACCCTCCCAGATGCCCGATTGCCACAGTTACCGTATCTTTGCCAATGGTATTTACCTTCAAAACATAATGCAGAGAGTCTGGTCTTTCATTTTTTTATGGTTAGCGTTTTCCCCTCTCTCCGTTTTTGGTCAATTCCCCAACGAATGGATTAATTTTTCACAGCCTTATTTCAAAATTCCAGTTACGCGGGATGGGATTTACCGGCTTCGTTATGCTGATCTACAAGCCGTAGGGTTTCCAGTGAACAGCGACCCGCGATTCATTCAACTTTTTCATCGTGGTAAGGAACAATCAATCTATATAAAAGGACAGGCCGATGCCATTTTCAATTCAAGCGATTATATAGAATTTTATGGCCGAAAGAATGATGGCACCCTGGATAGTATTTTGTACAGGCCAAGCAATTTGCAGCCTCATAAAAATTACAATCTCTACTCTGATACCACCGCCTATTTTTTAACATACAATTCTTCATCACTTTCACGAGGGCTGCGCATGGACTCGACACAGTTTGTGAATGTGAATAATTTACCGGCTGAAAATTTCCAATACGCACAGCGCCTTCTGGTGCTTCATAGTCAATATAGTGCCGGACTTACTTCATCGAGCGTTTCTCAGTCCACATACTTTGATCAAGGAGAAGGCTGGACAGGAAATGCTATAGCGCAAGGTCAGACGATTGATTACACCATCGACTCTGTTTTTAATACTGTACCTAGTGCTGGAAATCCCAAACTTGAATTGTTACTGGTTGGCCGCGATGCAGTGCCTCATTCTCCACAAGTATATGTTGGGCCTTCTGCAGGTTCGCTAAGACTTCTTAGTTCGCTAAGCTTTAATGATTTCGAAACCTCATTGGTTAACGAGGATCTTAGCTGGAGCGATATTGCAGCAAATGGCAAACTATTGGTGCGAATTGTTGCACCGAGTCAAACTACAAACCGCTATCAAGTTAGTGTATCGTATATCAAAGTTACATTTCCTCAAAATTTTGATCTCACGAATCAAAATAAAAAGAAACTACAACTTCAACCGAACCCACTCGCACAGTCGTATGTAGTTTTCACCAACCCACCAGCGAATCTGAAACTGCTTGACATCACTGACCTTAAAAATATCACGCGAATTTTACCGGCATCATTCGGCAGTACGTTCAATGCAATTGTTCCTGCAACATCAGTTTCAAAAAATTTATTAGCGTTCAGTCAATTCACTATTCCTTCCATCATTCCCATCTCATTTCGACAAATCGATGCAGCGTCAACTAATTACATTATCATCACCCATCGCTCGTTAACAAAACCAGGGCTAACTTATTCAAATCCTGTTAAAGCATTCGCGGCCTATCGTGCTTCCACTGCTGGTGGCAGCTATGATACGCTTACCGTTGCCATGGATCAACTCTATAATCAATTTAACTATGGAGAAACTTCACCCGCTGCTATTTATAGTTTTATGAAATTCATGATACCTCAGGGAAACATGAAATATCTTTTCTTAATTGGAAGAGGACGCGATATATTCTATTCGCCCTACCAGCGTCTACCACTTGCACCCGGCGAATTTCTTGACCTCGTTCCTTCTGCAGGATATCCCGGTGGTGATATCGCATTCACTTCAGGATATAATGGAACTACTTACGAACCCGCTGTTCCTACGGGGCGACTCACAGCTACAACGTCGGCAGAGGTTGCAGCCTATTTAAATAAAGTAAAAGAATTGGAATCGCAACCGCTCCAGCCGTGGGCTAAAGAATTATTACACTTGAGTGGTGGCGGTGGCAACCATCCGGAAGATGCTTACGAAATTCCATACTTCAGAAGTATTGTAGATGGATTCAAAAAAATTGCCGAAGGACCTTACTTAGGTGGGCATGCAGAAACAAAGTCAAAGACAACAACCGATCTTCAGCAAATCAATGTCTCCACGATTGTAAACCAGGGAGTGAACCTAATTACTTTCTTCGGACACTCCGACTCGTTTGGAACAGATATCGATATTGGTTTTGTAGATGACCCCACACTGGGGTACAACAATGCGGGAAAATATCCAGTCATGCTGATTAATGGTTGCGACGCAGGATCAATATTTGGCAATGCTATCACTTTTGGAGAAAACTGGATGATTACTGCCAACAAAGGATCGCGAAATATTATTGCAAGTACATCTTTTGGATACTCAGTCCTACTGCAGAGATATTCTGATCTATTCTATACTGTTGGATTTGGGGATAGCACTTTTATCAAAAAAGGAATTGGTGACATTCAAAAAGAAGCATGCAGACGATACATGATCTCCAATTCTGCAACGATCGAAAACATAGCACAAGTACAACAAATGGTGTTGGCAGGAGACCCTGCATTGAAATTATTTGGAACAACTTTGCCGGATTACTCCATCACTAATGGATCACTTTCACTCGCTTCGCTTGATGGAAAAGGGGTGACATCATTGAGCGATTCATTTGCTATTAAAATCATCGTGAAGAACGTGAGCGCCTACAATCCCTCACCCATGAGGATACGTTTAGTGCGAACGTTTAATGACAACTCCTCACTCACTTATGATTCGGTTTACAAAGCCGTTTCTTATATCGATACATTACTATTTAAAATTCGAAAAGGAGACAAGAATGGATTTGGTAATAATTTGTTCACCATCGTGATTGATCCTCTTAACGCTGTCAAAGAAATTTCTAAAACCAACAACACAGCAACACTTACTGCTTTTATTCCTTCCGAGGGTACTGTTAATCTTTATCCAGCCGATTTTGCAATTGTGAGCGCTTCTTCGCTCAATCTTGTTTTTCAAGATGCAGACCTCACTGGCGCTCAACGAAATTTTTCTGTTCAAATCGATACCACAGATAATTTCAATAGTCCCTTCGCCATTAAGAAAACAGTTTCAGGAAAAGTATTGGCAACGACTTCGCACACATTACTGCCAAAAGATTCTGTTGTTTACTACTGGCGCACAAAACCCGTCAAGCAAAGTGCAACTGATAGCGCCAACTGGACATTGTCATCGTTCATCTACATTAATAATAGCCCTGAAGGTTGGGCGCAAACAAAGTTTCCTCAACTTAGCACGAATGCACTGATTGGCTTGTCACCAAATCTTGCGCAAAAAAAAATCGAATATTTAGAAACGGTGGCTCCGGTAAATGTCAAATCCATCGGAGCATCAAGCTCCTCCCCTTATACGGATGCTTCTATAAAAATTAAAGGAGTGGAATACAACGCACCGGTTCATTTCCCTTGTCGCAATAACACGATCAATCTTGTTGCGTTTGATAAAGCTACAGCCGCACCTTATCCCGGATTAAATCTTTTTGGGATTGACCTTCGTGGTTGCGGCCTTGAGCCTTCGGTGATCAATAGTTTTTTATCTACGGAAGTAGAGAGTGCCGATGGGAAAAACCTAATTCAATATATAGACAATATTCATGCGAGCGACTCAGTAGTACTTTATTCGGTGGGCAACCCGGTGTTTTCATCATGGTCATCCAACGTGCTCACGAAGTTGGGCGATCTTGGTATTAACAACACACAAATTACCTCATTACAAGATGGAGAGCCTGTAGTCATATTCGCGAGAAAAGGATCAGCAGCTGGGAGCGCTAAAGTTTATCGTTCATCAGTTGCTCCTGTTACCTCGCAAGACGTGGGAGTTTCATCAAGCATCACCGGCAGATATTCAAAAGGAAGTATAAAGTCGGCTGTGATTGGGCCCGCAAAAAAATGGGTGAAGTTCACCATGAAAACAAAAGAAGTAGAAACAGCAGATCATCTCACCTTTTCTATTTATGGAGTGTCACTCACCGGTCAAGAGACTTTGATCCAATCAAACGTCAACAACAATTTGGATTTGACATTTATTGATCCAGTTCAATTTCCTAATCTAAAAGTAGAACTTGTTTTACAGGACACAGTTAATCTCACCGCAGCGCAATTGAAGCATTGGTTTGTATTCTATGAATCAGTGGCCGAAGGTTTATTGTTTTATGAAGGATCACTCACTCCACAAACCGTTCAAGAAGGTCAATCGTTTAGCGCACAATATAAATTCGTCAATATTTCTGCAAAGTCATTTGCCGACTCCTTGCAAGTGAACGCAGAAGTTGTAAACCCAACAAAGGCGATCGATCAAGTGACTATATTTAATATCAAAGCGCCAGTGCCGGGCGACTCAACTAAGTTTTCATTCAATATTAATACACTGGGCAAAGCAGGTTTGAATAATATTAATGTTTTTGTAAACCCTAAAGTTGAAGCTGAGCAGCACTATGAGAATAATGCAATCTACCTTGCTAATTATTTAAATGTCGTACCTGATCTCTCACCTCCTACGCTTGATGTAACAGTCGATGGACGTTATCTTCAGAATGGCGACTTTGTTTCATCAAGCCCAACGTTCAAAATTAAATTGCACGACACCAATCCTTTCCTCTACATCAGCGACACAACGCATCTCACTATTCTTTTGAGCTATCCTTGCGCAACGGCGCCTTGCCCATACAAAAGAATAAATTTCAGTCGAAATGATTTGAATTGGTCGCCAGCCACGGCAACAACTGATTTTGAAGTATCTTTTAAACCTGTTGCCTTACCCGAAGGCACTTACACATTGCAAATAAATGGAAGTGATAAAAGTGGCAATGCCAGCGGAGTTGAATCTTACAACGTAGACTTCCAAGTCAAGAATGAAACAACATTAGTATTGAGAACTGTTTATCCTAATCCATCGCGCGATATTTTTAATTTCAGTTTTGTCCTTTCGGGAAATGTTTTGCCTGATGATTTCTCATTACAAATCTATACGTCGGAAGGAAAGCTGCTTCAACAATTTGGAATGAATGATGTTAGCCATTTTATAGTAGGAATAAATAATTTACCCTGGAGTGCATCGCAAGAAAGTCAGGCTGCACTTTTTATTTATCGACTCACCATAAGAGCAAATGGTAAAACCGTTTCTCAAAATGGAAAGCTGGTACTGGTAAGATGATTCGAGTAATTTTGATCCGTGACTAAGCCAACCACCAAACGAACTCACCTTTGGATAGCATGCATAGCAATACTTATTGTTTCTATTGCTCTTGAGTTTTATGGACGTGCTTGCGGGTTCCTTACTACCTCCGATTCGCTACAGTACTTATCGGCCGCAAAAAGTTTTATCGAAAGCGGAAAATTTCTAAGTCCGGATGGATCTTACTATTCGTATTGGCCTCCGCTATTTCCGATTATCCTCTCTCCTTTTAATCACCCATTGTTTGCGCTTGCATTAATAAATATTGTCTGCAAGATTATTTTGTTGCCGGCATTGCTACGCATAAGCAA
This sequence comes from Cyclobacteriaceae bacterium, assembly GCA_036002745.1. GTDB lineage: Bacteria > Bacteroidota > Bacteroidia > Cytophagales > Cyclobacteriaceae > ELB16-189. The sequence goes on from DASYTA010000592.1 coordinate 8,506, forward strand.
TTTATTTCTCCATGATACAGTTTTAAAAATTGCTTTTTTGATTGCCTCAATGCTCACCGTTCACATCGCTATGATCTCCGTCTTTGTCTGGTCAGAGTTGATTTTTATGACTTTGATTTTCTTGAATGCGCACTTCACATTGCAATTAAAAAGACACAGATCTTATTTTTATTTCCTTCTGCTAACAGGTTTCCTTGCTTGCCTGCAGCGCAATGCCGGTCTTTTCTGGATAAGCGGGGTTTGTTTATGGATGTTGTTGGATTCCTCTCAATCATTGAAAAGACGAATCATTGAAAGCGGAATTTGTTTCTTAATATGCACATCGGGCATTTGGGTGTGGAATATTTACAACACTTATCTCTTACCGGCTGATTTTAATTTTTATAAACATAACTTTTTCGTTGACCTATTCTACAACTTAAAATTAACGCTAGGCACGTTCGGAAAAATGATTGTTCCTGTGAACGAGGTGACGATGATTACGGGTTTATTATTTTTTGCCTTCTTATTGCTTTGGCTTTTAAAGATGAGAGAAAATCGGAACGTTCAGTTTTTGGGTATTGTATTGTTGGTTTATGTTCTTGGTTATTTGACGATGCCCCGATTGGATGTTTATGAAATGGATCGGTACTTTTCAATAGTTACACCCATTGTTTATTTGTGCATCATGCTAATGGTCCAAGAAGTAATACACTTGGCAAAGGATAATGCCCGCATTTTAATCTATACAACCGTATTACTTTGGCTATGTTATCCATTAACCCGCACATTTATTAATGTGAAGGTATGGCATGAGCGAAGTTGTTCTGTGAGTGATACCTCCAAATAAAATCACGCGAACCTTTGTAAATTTAGGAAGTAGAAATATGCGAAATGGGTTTCGTATAGCCTCGCTTTAGCTGCAAGACTAAGGATCAAATCGCACAGACCTAATTTGAAAATGAAGCAACTCATATTCTTGGCTCTAGTCTTGACCACAGTTTATGGCAAAGGGCAGAATAGGATATTTGGAAGGTACTGTAGAGGTGTCCTTGTCGCAGACTACAGAATAAAGACAGTCATAGACTTAAATTCAGATTCAACATTTAATTATGAAATTGTTGGCCACACGATACAAGAAACAACATGGGGAAACTATTCAATGAGTAACGACAATTTTATTGAACTTACTTTTCCTCCTCTTGAATCGGGAGAGTTTGTGAAATTAGAACTGGATCGATCTAATAGAAAATTAAAATTCAAAAACGACAAGCTATTTGAGCTAAATAGAAAAGGACATATTATAAGGGCAAAGCGGTTGCCTAGTCTTCACAGGCGTTTTTATTTATTTGGTGACTACACAAGAAAAAGAAAAGTTTATTTGATAAGAGAATCAAATAAAGACCAATGTAACTGATAACTGGTGTTCTCGTCTGGCATTGACTTGGTTTGATTCGGGAGGAAATTTGGTTCTAACCACTAACAAGGATTCATTAACTGTTGATAAATAATTAGAACATGGCAAGAAATATTTCAACCCTTAAGTTAAACGCTCCAATTAATAAAATTTGGAACGTCTTAACAAAACCTGAATTGGTAAAACAATGGCAATACGGTAGCGAACTAATTACCGATTGGAAAGTGGGAAGTGAAATTAGATTTAGAACAGAATGGGAAGGAAAGGTTTTCGAGCAATGGGGTAAAATATTGGAGATCATCCCGCAAAAATTAATTAGATATAATCTTTTTGCACCAAGACCAGGTCTTGAAGATAAACCTGAGAATTATTTCGTAATGAATTACATTTTGAGTGAAGCGAAGAGTTGTATAAGACTTGACATTATCCAGGAAGACAACAGACAAGGTGCAGTTCAAGAAGCACCGCAAGGAGAAGAGAATCCAATTCTACAATCACTAAAGAACCTTGCTGAAACAAAATAGAAGAACAGCGAGATTATGAAATGGATTAACTTAATAGCAGTTTGTGTTTCGTCTGGATGCATTTTTTCATCCTGCTCCTTTGATTCCAGAAATAAAAAATTAAAAGAGGACAACGACACAATACATTCTGATTTTAATGGAGAATCAAATCCAAAAGGTAACGAAGTCAATGGCTTAACGTTTGAATTCCAATTGCAAAATGATAGTGTGGGACGATATTTCAGTAAAGGAAATGATTTTCCAATATTCATAAGTACGGACAGTTCTGGAAATATACCTTACGATACAGCAATGCATAAGTACTTAATAGTAAACGGTGCAGGATGTTATGCTGATAGGGATGAAAGATTTACTTTTCTTGAAACGCCAATAAGATTTAGTGTCTTTGATGGAATAAGATTTATTACTTCGATTAATAATCATAACATTTTTATTGTACCAAACAGACAGACTGGAAATAAAGAATTTCTGTTTGTTATCGATTCAGGCGGTCATCTAAAGTCATTTATTGAGATTAAACATTCTTTTTGGAGATTGTATTGTAATGGAAAGAGAAACTATAATGTCCTAAATAATAAAAATGACTTTTCCGTTGAATTTCTGGATTACGTGAGCAGGAAAAATCCTGATTTTGAAAATGAAATTAAGGGAATTATTTTGATTAACACCTCAGGGCAAATTGTGATAAAATATAGACCACGCAGACAGATTTAGACAGTGACGACAAACTAAAAACAAAAACAAATTGATGATACGTGAATCCAGGCAAGTAGGACTTAAAACAATCTTTGACTTAGTTAAGCAAAAAAGAGTTCATTTCACAGTTGGGCTAGTATTTACATTAATTCCTTTCGCGTTTGGAGCAATCTTATTGCTTGTATCCACACTTACTGATTCGGATCTACCTGATGTGGACTATGACTATGTGAGCAAAAAAGGTAAACTAACAAATGCGATTTTAACTGACATCGAGACCCAAAGCAATATTACGATTAACAACGAGCATCCCTCAATTATTAGTTACAAATACAACAATGAAGGTAAGGAAATTGAGACTCAATATAGATCACTCGACCCAGACAGAATTAATCGAATGAACATAGGGGATACAGTTAAAGTAAAGTACTTAGCCGACAGTTCAATAATCGTTGGACTTGAACCTTTTGAATTTCCGTTTGACATGTTTTCTAAAATATTAATTCCATTCTTAATTATTGGACTCACAATGCTTGGACTTTTGTATTTGAGGGTTCGTGGTGAAATAGATCTTTACCGACACGGTGAAGTAAAAGAAGCAGAAGTTGTTTCAATAATACTAAAAAACGGCTTACCCATTTCAGGCATTGGGCAAGGTGCAACAGTTCATTATCAATACAAAACAGCACAAGGACAAAACATGCTTGGCGAATCTTTCACGAGTGACTACACAATATTAAACAACAAAAAGCAAGGGGACTTAATTAAAATATTTGTATCAAGGGACAACGAATTAAAGTCGTGTTTAATACCCAAACTTGCTCAAATAAGGAATAACTGGAAAATAGAGTGACTTCAACCGTTATTTTAAAGAGTTTCTGCGCAGTCAGCCTTACGTCCTGACCATTTAAATAGTTGAAATTTCATTTATCAATGATGACGTCCACTTAGGCAGTGAACATGTCCGTGTGCCAATTCTTCTTCGGTAGCTTCGCTAATGCTGATTACTTCAACTCCCCAAAATTAATTCACACTGCCCCGAAAACTGGATTCTCGACCAGGTCTCCTCTAAATAAATCAAGTGAACCTTTTGTAGATTTGAAATAGAAATACACGAAACAGATGGACAAGACAACCTTTGAAAAAGTTTGGGAACTCTATATGAACTCTTGGTCTGAAACTGTTCCTGAGAAGAGAATGAAGATTCTAGAACAAATTCTTATCGTAGACTGTATTGACACAGATACATTCACACATACTGTTGGGAGGGAAGAACTTTCAAAGTATATGGCAGAGTTCCAGAAAAAAGTAATTGGCGTGAAATTTATAACTACTCATTTTAAAGAACATCATAATCAAAGTTTGGCTCATTGGGATATGGTAGACGGGCAAAATAAACTAATTACCAAAGGAGCAAGTTTTGCCATGTACAATGAAGAAAATAAGTTAACGCAAATGAATAGTTTTAGCTTATAATATGCAGCTACAATCAGATCTCAAGGGTAAATATTTAAGGTGACCAATGATAAGACAAACCATTTTAATAACGATGACAGCATTGATAATTTCAAGCTGCACTAATACTGGCAACAAAGCAATGATTTCTCAAACAGCAACGGGCAACCAAACAAAACAAGATAGTACAAGCGGTTACGCTTCTGTGAACGGGCTAAAAATGTATTACGAAATTCACGGAAGAGGAACTCCATTGGTTTTGATTCATGGCGGTGGCTCAACCATTCAGACAACTTTCGGTCGAGTGCTTCATGATTTCGCAAAGACACATAAAGTCATCGCGGTGGAGATGCAAGCTCATGGAAGGACTGCTGATATTGATAGGCCGTTAAGTTTTGAGCATGATGCTGATGATATTGCCGCATTACTTAAACATTTAAACATCGACAAGGCTGACATTTTTGGTTTTAGTAACGGAGCAAGCACAACACTTCAGTGTGCCATCAGGCATCCTGAACTTGTAAATAAAATTGTTGTGGCTTCAACTTTTTACAACAGAAGCGGAGCACCACCTTGGTTTTGGGATATGATGAGCAAAGCAACCTTTGAAGGTATGCCACAGCCGTTCAAGGACGCTTATTTAAAATTAAATCCCGACTCGAACGCGCTTCACAGAATGTATGAACGAGACGTGGCGAGGATGCAATCATTTCCGGACATTTCAGAC
>DASYTA010000593.1:0-2308 GCA_036002745.1 Cyclobacteriaceae bacterium
ATTATAAAAACCTAAATTTGCCTTTTACTATTTCAGCCTGGGTATTTTTAGACCCATCTGCCGGTGCCTCTCCAATTTTCTCAACAAATGACAACAATCCATTGTATCGTGGATTTTGGTTTGTGATAACCCCAACTGTAATTGAATGTGAGTTTGGTGATGGTGCGGGTGGTAATAACCCCGCATTTAGAAGCGGTAAGATTGCATCGATAAGCAACGTCACTGGCCGTTGGGTTCATGCTTGTGCAGTAATGAGAAGCCCTTTTGATATTTCACTGTATATAAATGGAATTGATGTTGGTGGAAGCTCGTCCGGGCAATCAAACCTTACAATGGCATCGAGTTTTGTGGGGGATACCGGCAAGATTGGATATTTCCTTTCAAATGATGTTGCATCTTATTTTAATGGCTCAATCGATGAAGTAAGGCTTTGGAATAGAGCACTGTCAATGTCGGAAATTCAGCAGACGATGTGTAAAAAACTCAACGGTTCTGAACCGGGCCTTATGGGTTATTGGAACTTTGATGAGGTAGGTGGCTCTACCGTGATTGATAACTCGCCGGCAAAACAAAACGGGGGCATTATTAAGGGAGGACGGAGAGTATTTTCAGGTGCGCCTATTGGCGATAACAGCAAATACCTCTATACTTTTAATTGGACAGGCAATTCTCTTTCTTTCCAAGATGGAAATGACCAAGTGGCAGTTAGCAATGTTCAGGGAAACCCAGAGGGAGTTCATGTTTACGAGGTAAAGGGACAACCAAGTCAGACTGGTGGACTTGATGCAGGTGCTGCCGGTCAACTTTACTTTGGAATTTTTGAAGCAAGCCTGGATGCAGATAATTCTTTCGATGCCACTTACACATATAATGGCTCTACAACATGTAAAGTATTTTCGCGAACAGATAATTCGGTATCAACATGGGCCAACTCAAATGACCCTATTGTCAATGTTTTGAATCGTGATGAGATAATTGGAGTCCACTCAAGCCAAGTCGCAGTTTTTGATCTTGGTACTGATAAAATTATTTGCAATCAATCCTCAGCTAAATTATCTACTGGAATAACTGACCCTGCATTTTCAATTCTATGGAATACAGGCCAAACAACTTCGTCTATTGACGTATCTCAATCGGGTAAATATGTTGCAAAAGTTTCTGGTTTATGTGGCGTTGTGAAAGACAGTGTTTCAATTTTGTTTGAATCAACCCCACCCACAATTTCATTAGGCGATGATCAGTCTTTTTGTGTTTTTGAACCAATCACGTTGAGTCCACTGGCTAATTCGTCTGGTTATGAATTCACATGGCAAGACAATTCACATGGCGCCAACTTTTATGTTAGGGATTTTGGTAAATACTGGGTCGCTGTTAAGAATGATTGCGGTGTTGCTTATGATTCAATCACTTTTTCTAAGTATCAGTATGAAGTGAATTTTATTCCGAATGTGATTACTCCCAATGGTGATGAACTCAATCAATATTTTAAAGTCGATGAAACTTTAGTTGGGAATGTATCTCTCGTTGTAATGAATCGATGGGGTAAGGAGGTATACAGATCTGCCTCGTACAAAAACGATTGGGACGGTGGTGGTTTAAGCCCTGGGGTTTACTACATCATTCTTAGCAGTCCCTGCTTTTATGAAGTAAGAGATACTTTAACAATTATGCACTAATTTTTTTCAACCTGCCTGGATTCTCCTTCAAGAAAGAAGCCCAGCTTGAAGATTTAGATTTTATTGTTCCGTTTTGATAATGATGGCAGACTGCCACCGCCAGTGCGTCGGTAGAGTCAAATAACTTGGGCATTTCTTTGATCGAAAAAATCTGCATCAGCATTTTCGCTACTTGCTCTTTGCTGGCATTTCCATTTCCGGTTACGGACTGCTTTACTTTTTTAGGAGCATACTCGGTAATGGGAACTTCCCGATATAAAGCTGCGGACATGGCTACGCCCTGCGCCCGGCCAAGCTTCAACATCGACTGCACATTCTTTCCAAAGAATGGAGCTTCCAGCGCAACTTCGTCGGGTTTGTATTCATCTACTAGTGCCAATACACGGTCAAATATTTTTTTCAACTTCAGGGCATGATCTCCATACTTGCCCATCTGGATAACGCCAAATTGATTAAGGGTTACATGGCTCCCGCGTATAGTGATCACTCCATAGCCCATCACATTGGTGCCTGGATCAAGACCGAGAATTATCCTTTCTTTAAATTGTTTTTTCTCAACTTTGCTCACGGCCCAAACTTACATAATTAGAGGCAATGGCTTTTTATTTTTTGATTCTCTTCGGTTTTTATTT
>DASYTA010000594.1:0-14742 GCA_036002745.1 Cyclobacteriaceae bacterium
GTATTATCAGCTGATTCTTCGATTTTTAACTTGGTTCGAGGTTGACTGCTAATTTTTTTATGCCCAACTAATAAACTGCTCAAAGCCATGAATCAGGAACAAAAACAAAAAGTATTAAATCATTTAGAACCATTCTGGCAATTGAATGTAGAACAAAAGTTGGCTGAAGCGTATAAGGACTATCAAGACTTTTCAAGTGTTTTTATAGGTTACTACACAGTTGATGAATTTCATCATTTCAGCAAAAAGATGATTTCGCAATTAGGACAAATCCTAGAGACACCATTGGCCAATATTCTGCCATTTCAATATCAATTTCAAAATGACTTTGGTTCCGGTAATCTTGAGACTGATCTAGTGAGTTTGAACACTTCCATAGGCAGTAGCGATTTTGCAAATGCCGTAGGCAGCTTATATAGATTGGTATATTATCAAGTGCAAAACGGCTTCTGGAGTAAAGAAGAAGAGAAGGATAGTAAAGGGAAAACGGAACGATTAAATGCGTTTCAAAGTAAACTTAATTTGATCGGTGAACAGTTAGGGCAAAATATTGAAAGCAGTAGGAAGTTAATTGAACAGCTTGCAACTGAGAAAGAAAATGTCCAGCAATTAATAAACACTAAAAATAAGGAACTAGAGCAAATCGCTTCTTTAATACCATCAGCAAGAACAAATAATGAAGAGATAACTAAGCTTCTGACGACCAGTACCGCTACAAACGAAACAATAAATGGCTTGCTGAATCAACAAAAGGCTAATCTTGAGGATATCACTAAGCGCCTAGCAGACGAACAAATAACTTACACGGGCTTTCAAAAGGATATTAAGGAGTTTAAAGAACTATTTGACAAGGAAGTCACCGCAAGTACTAAGAAGAATGTTGACTTTGACAAAATGTTGGTGTCTGTATTAGATAGAAGCAAAACATTTGATGACAGAATAGCGGTATTGAATGAATTAATTGGTAAAGAAGGAGCAGTTAAATTATTCAGCACCTTCAGTGATAGAAAAAAAGAGCTTCAAAAACCAGTTGATCGGTGGGGGTGGATTGTGTTTGCTACTGGCATAATTACACTTGGATTAACCATCTCAATCTTCACTAATTTCTTTGGGTTAGCAGGAGGCTGGCCTTTAAATATTGACTGGCATTTTTTGATAATAAACTCTCTGAAAGCTTTGCCAGTTATGATTGTATTACTCTTTACGATAAACCAATATGCGCGTGAAAGAAATTTTCAGGAAGAGTATGCATTTCGATCAACTATAGCTTTGACAATTCAAGCTTACAGTGAGATTGCAGGCGAAAAGAAGGAAGAGTTAATTATGAAAGCAATTACAACCATCTACACCTTGCCATCGACAATGAAGGAAAAATCTAGCACCTTTTTTGGCCTGAAATCAAAAACATTAGCTGATACTCTGAAAGAACTTAATGAAACAATTAAAAATATCAAGCATTAAACATAACGTTCAAGTGGAAAGAATAAAGGTATTTATATCACATAGCAGCAAGGATAAAAAATTCGCACGCATCATTTGTTCATCGCAGAGCCCTCTGTTGAGGAGGCTCTGCGGAGAAGAGTGAAAAATATATAAAGAGTAACCGTTAAAAAACAAAATGAAAGACTTTGTATTAAAACTAATTTTAGCAGTCGTGATTGCTATTGCTGGTGCAATCATAAATCACTTTTACGAAGGATACCAGAACAGAGAACAAAGCCTCACTTACAAAGTCCAGAGGTCAGAGGCATTGCTCGGAAAGGCAAATAATATTGACACCCTCGCATTGACAATTAACGGGAAAAGAATCAAGGACGTAAGTGAAGTAGATATTGAGGTAACTAATCATACGGATAAACAATTTAAGGATATTACAGTTGTTGTTGAATTTAATCAGGACAGCACATTTGAAACCATAATACATAGTTCGTTGGATGAAAATCAGTCCAGAGACCTCGTTAAAGAAGTTGGTCTTTCACCTTCTAAGTCGGTTCGGTTTGGCTTTCTCGTCAGCCAAATCAGCAGAAGGGGAGATGTTCCTGTACTTACAATGAAATTCCTAATCAAGGGAAAAACAATTCCAGAAATAAAACCACTGTATTCACTTGAAGGAGTAAGCTTTATTGATACAACTACAATTGAAAATCAAAAAGATTCTTCTTTTGACGGTTGGAAAACATTTGCCATTGTGTATTTGGCAGTCGTGTTGATCATTTTGATCTTTGGAACAGCAAGTCGCACACTTTACGAGTACGATCCTGAGACAATGCGCTACACCAAAGCCCTGCCATTCCCTTTGTCCATTTTAGTTCTAAGAAAAACAAGAACCGAAACCAAGAGCGACTCACTCAAAAGCAAAGATTAATTTGGTAGCCTCAATCAGCTCTATTCATTGCAAAGTCTCCTTAAGCTATTGTTGGTCGCCTGACCAACGATCTTTTAGTATTCTTGTTCCACCCCCATGATTCTACTACATTTAAGAGTGGGTGTTAACCACTATCATGAAAACAACAAAAGATACAAGAATCGCAGTTTTGATTGATGCCGACAACGTGCCTTCAAGTAATGTGAAAGGTATGCTGGAAGAAATCGCAAAGTATGGCACACCTACATTTAAAAGAATCTATGGCGACTGGACTAAACCAAACTTAGCAGGTTGGAAAAATGTGCTTCTCGAAACTGCAATTACACCCATTCAGCAATATGGTTATACCACCGGAAAAAATGCGACTGACTCAGCAATGATCATAGATGCTATGGATATTCTTTACTCCGGAAAGGTTGATGCCTTTGCCATTGTGTCGAGCGATAGTGACTTCACAAAACTTGCTATCAGACTCAGAGAAGCAGGTATGACTGTAATTGGACTGGGAGAACGCAAAACGCCAAATCCGTTTATCGTTGCTTGCGACAAATTTATTTACCTGGAAATATTAACTCAGGCGTCAGTCGCAGAAGCAGCTACGAAGACAAAAGCTCCGTCCGATAAAATGGAGAAAAAAGTAACTGTTGCAGAGCCTACTGTAGCGTTGCAAAAAGTGGGTAAAAAAACAATAGACTTAATATCAAGTTCAATAACAGACCTGGCCGATGACACGGGTTGGGCATTCTTAGGTGAAGTTGGAACTTTAATTTTAAAGAAGCAGACTGACTTTGACCCAAGAAATTTTGGCTATAGCAAACTGGGACAGATGTTAAAAAGTATTGACAAGTTTGAAGTTGATGAACGAGAAACCGACAAAAAAGGAATCAAGTTGGTTTACGTTAGATCAAAAGGATAACGGAGCTTTGTGACTTAATTCAACTCGCTGCATTCCCTAATTCTCAGCAAAGCCTCTCGCCGTGACGACTCTGTTTTTACATCAATACTGAGATTGTGATGCAAGAAACTGCTTCCACATTTTTGATGCCGCACGCATCATGGCAGGATAGACAATCCATAGTCTAAACGGTTTAATGAATAGCATATACGCTTTACCAAACCAGCCTTTTGGTTTTACCAGCACAGCCATCTGTATGCCCCACACATTTTCACGAATCGGTACGCGGCCGAAGTGCAGCGTTGCATGCACGGTGTCGTTTTCTATTTCTGAAAGAACCTCATTCTCTAGTTGAAATACGGGCACAAACATTTCGTTGCCAGGGTGGGGGAGCTGCGAAACGGTGAGTCCCTTCTGCCGTGCATAAAGCAACCGAATACTTCCTTCCCGATTGGGATCGGGCTGCGCATCCCAACCTAATAGTTTACCTAGTGCAAGGCGCAGTTTAAACAGCAGGCCTGCTGTTCCTTTCTTCAACAGTTTTGTCTCCGCTTTCTTAAACTGACTGATGAACATCTCCAAGCTGTGCTGTGCGCTTAACTCAACAGGTATGAGCCATACGTCTTCCAATTCAAAGTCGGCGCACAAGGCATGTACCTGCCATGGATGTTTGAAATGCTGCTGAGGACTAACTTTAATTGTTGACACTTTTTATGAATACGAAGGAGGGATTAAAAGCCGATGGTTTTTTAATATAAGTTTGTCTTCTCATCTTCCTTTATCGCGTTGTCTAACTCCTGGTAATTAATGTCAAGCTTTGAGTGCTCAATCAGTACTTTGGCCAACGTAGGAACAGCACGTTCTTTCGTATCGTCGCTGCCCGTCCACAGTCTCGATCGAATCATGCATTTTGCACAATGCATAAATGCTTCTTTAACATTCACAATGATGGCAAATAAGGGGGCCTTACCTTCACAAGATAATAGCTCTAAAACTTTTTGATCGGTAACTATTTTAGCTTCACCATTCACCCGCAGTGTTTCTTTAACTCCCGGAATTAGAAATATTAATCCAATGCTTGGATTTTTTATAATGTTCGTAAAAGTATCGGCTCTACGGTTTCCAGGCCTGTCTGGAATTGCGAGTATTTTATTGTTCAGTATTTTCACAAATCCTGGTGGGTCACCTTTTGGAGACACATCCAAGTTTCCATCACCATCGGATGTAGCAATCGTTATGAACGGAGAATTTTCAATAAATGCTCTGCAATTATCATCGATATAATTTATAGCTTTTCGAGTAACTATTTCCTGCGGATGTCCTAAAATTTCACGGAGCTCTTTCTCGGTGTTGATTATTTTATCGAATGTCCATTCCATATTTTAATTGCTTTAATTTCTAATTCTCTTTGACTAGATGCTTATGCAACATGGCATTTCTACGAAGCTAATTTGAATACATCAGACTTCTTTCTTTTTTAAACAATACTCTTGCAATGATTTTGTCTTCATTGAATTGCAATCGTTTTCGTCTAAGTAAACTGGAGAAGATTGTAGAAATGAAGTTTGAATAAAATATTGGAAGAAGGATTGCCTGTACTTAACCTCATAGTTATTGTTGGTTGCCTGACCAACAATCTTCAATTACGATTGTTACCCTCGTCACGTTAAATGTGTGTATAAACTACTGAGATGTCACACCCTAATTTTTGTTTGAATTCTTCAATAAACTCGTCAGTCAGGTCCGGCCAGTTCCAGAAGGTAAATCCTAAGTCGCTAAAACCCCAGTCAGGCGAAAATGTGAATTGGTGAATGTCTGTTTGAACATTGCATAAAGGACAAGTCAGGTTATTGCTTTTTTGCTCATTCCAATCATTAAAGAAACTCCAGTCTTCTGATGAAATGTTCTCTTTGCAATTAGGGCAAATGCACTCGTCCATGCCGTTTTCACCGGTATCAAAAACTTGTCGCTCAGTAATAATCTGAAGTCCATTCGTAATAAGGTCAAACGGTAATTCGTCTGGCGGATTCGTCACACGTCTTGCACCGTCAGAAATCGCATAACCATTATCAGAACTTAAAACACAGTCAGAGAGAATTGGTTTAACGATGTCTAGTGAGATCAACCAGTTCAGAATTTCTCTTGCTTTGATTTTGTTGTTTGAATAACTTGATTGTCTTGGAACGATTGTAATACTATGGTCGCTCATTACTCAATACTTGGTGTTTTGTCGTCAGTGCGCTCTCTTGTTTTTCTATCAGAATTATTTCTTTTAGTCATTTTTCACCTCATCATACTTGATGCAATCAAAAGTCTCATTATCAAAGTTTAAGATCACAGCATCAGAATCAAATTCCATCGATTTTCGAACCGCCTCTCGACGATAATAATGTGCCAGTGTCTCGGTGAATGGACCATGATACTGTACTGTGTATTTCCGCGATGGCTTTGAGTAACAATATATATCTATATCTCTGTACCTTCTGTCATCATCTTTAAGTGCCCGCACGCTGTCGCCCGGTAGCGTCTCAATTAAATCGGCTCTTATCTCGGTAAACTTTATACAGTGGAATGAGTAACCTTCAAGGTAAATAAAAACTGCATCGCATTTATGTTCCAAAGCTGCATTCACCGCTTGCTCAACATAGAGTTTATGGTTAGCGCCTTTCAACTTCCCTTGATATATTACGTCATATTGAAAGGTTGGGATGGAGTAACAAAAGATGGCAATGCCTGAGCGCTTTTCAGGCATAAAATTGTAAGGAGGATCAGGGCGATGGTGAAACTCACAAGTTTCTGCGGTGAACAAAAAGAATATGACTAAAAGGACAGATAGTTTATAACTCATTTTTTTTGTGAATATTAATTGGTATTTAAATATAAAAAAGAATTTTAAGATCAAGTCAAGCTTAGACGTTAAACCACACTAACGATTTAGCTTGTGTGAAGAATTAATCGTCTCTCCAGTGGATTTCTTTATGAGAAGTAAAACTTTTGTATTGGATAAACAATCATACATTTGAAGATTGACCTTCTGACTAATGAGAAAACTATTTTTGATTATTCTTTGGGGATCAACTCTTTTGGTGAAGGCTCAATCTGTTCAAAAAATTGGTTATGCTGAGACCGATTATATTATGAGTCAGTTACCGGAATTCAAAAAACTGGATAGTGAGTTAAAGACGCATTATAGTCAGTTGGAGAATGGTCTGAATGCAAAGCAATCTGAATTTGAGGTCAAGTTAAAATCTTATAAAGAATTGCCGGCATCAACTCCTCAAGCGATTAAAGATGATCGAGAGCGAGAACTCGCCACATTGAAGCGATCTATGGAAAAATTCAAAAATGATGCGCAGGTTTCTTATCAAAAGAAGCAGAACGATTTACTTGACCCGTTATACAAAAGAATAGGAAATGCCATTGAACAAGTAGCGAAAGAAAATGATTATTCTTTTATCATTAATCACCGCTTTGAAAATGAAGGGCAAATACTTCTCGTGTGGGATGAGAAATTTAATATTTCTGATTTGGTGCTGAAGAAATTAGGTGTAGTGCCAATTCCGAGGCCAGCGTTGAAAATAAATTAGGTAACTACTCAAACTAATCTTCTGAGGATATTTCGAGTGTTCTAATATTATTAATTGTCGTCAAGCGAAGGATTTTGATCTGGCCTAATGCTGCTCATTATCTCTTTCCGTACTTTTTGCCTTGATGCAAAAAGTACCAAAAAGATCAAGGCCGAAGGATGCTTCCGCGCACCTGCTTACGCTCCACCTCGCCCTTCGGCCTGCCCAGCGCTCTTAGGGCTTTTAAATATGTTCAGAGAATCTTTATCAAGAATACTCAGTGCATTGGCCGGCAAAAAGGCGGGCGAGTGCAAGCAAGAGCGTAAGGAGCATCTTTTTGCCTTGTCTTTTTTGGTCCTTTTTTCGACTAAGGAAAAAAGGACAAAGAAAGAAGATTGAGCACGAACTCTACAAGACCTAAATCTTTTGTTTGATGATTGCTTACCAATCGCACATGCCTTAATGAATCTTCGATTTGTAAGACAAAAAAGAACAAGACAAGATCGTGAAATGATTGTTGCATCAAGCAAAGCAATTGGTGATGGCCAATTGCATGGAAATATTCTCTTTCGTACTTTTTGTCTTGACACAAAAAGTACCCAAAAAGTCAAGGCCGAAAAATGCTTCCCCGCACGTTCCATCTCACCACCCCGCTTTTCGGCCGGGCCAACGCTCTTAGGATTTCTATTTGAAAATTTTCCGAAATATTTACGTTAGAAGCTGAAACTAAAACTAAAACAAGCGAGTATTGAAATTGTTTTTACCCATTCTTCTCACTCTGCATTTCATTTTTATCCTTCGTATCCGCCATAAAAAGATAAACGATCAGCGATATGAAAATGCAACCAGAAACATAGTAATAGAAATAGTTCTCATGACCGATCTGTTTGCACCACAGTGCAATGTATTCGGCCGAACCTCCAAAGATGGCGACTGTAACTGCATAAGGTAAACCAACGCCAAGTGTTCGAATGTAAGCGGGAAATAATTCCGCTTTTACAATGGCATTAATACTAGTATATCCGCTTACAATTATCAACGAAAGCATCATTAGTAAAAAAATTTGCCAGTAAACTGTGACGTGAACTAACACACTAAGTATTGGCACAGTGAGCAGCGTACCAAGAATTTCAAATGCAATCAACAAAGGTCTTCGCCCGATTTTGTCTGATAAACTTCCAAACACAGGTTGCAGAAGAGCGAATAGGAGTAGGGTTACAAACGAAAGAAGTGTTGCGACAGGTTTAGCGATACCTACCGAGTTCACTAAGAACTTCTGCATGTAAGTAGTATAAGTATAAAACGCGATCGTGCCACCCAGTGTAAGTCCGACTACAGTCAATACGGCTTTGGGATGTTTTAAGAGATCAATAACAAGATGTTTGGAAGGAGATTTTTTTTCCTTCACTTCGAGAAATGCATGTGTTTCATGAAGTTGCTTCCTGATATAAAATGCAACTACTGACAATACGGCTCCGATAGCAAAAGGAATCCGCCAGCCCCATGCTTGCAGCTGTTGTTCAGTTAATAAGACAAATTGTAAAACCAGTTGAATGGCGAGCGCAGCGATCTGACCGCCTACAAGAGTTACGTATTGAAAGCTTGAATAGAAACCACGATGAGCAGGTGTAGCTACTTCGCTTAGATAAGTTGCCGAAACACCGTACTCTCCGCCAACACTTAGTCCCTGCAGTAAGCGAGCAATCAATAAAAGTATTGGAGCAAATACACCGATGGTAGCATAGACGGGAGTTACTGCAATCAGCAACGAACCTTGGGACATCAACGCTACCGAAAATGTCATTGCATATTTCCTTCCATATCGATCACTAAGTATTCCGATGAGCCAACCACCAATGGGTCGCATGATAAATCCTAAAGCGAAAATTCCAGCCGTCTGAAGAAGCTGAGCGGTTTGATCACCACCTGGAAAAAATGAAGCAGAAAAATAAATAGCAAATGCTGAGTAGGTGTACCAGTCAAACCATTCCACAAGGTTGCCGATGGCGCCACCAGTAATTGACTTGATTCGTTGTTGGGAAATATTCTCTTTCACAGTAAATGGCTTGAAGATAGTAATTCAACGAAACATTCGTAGTTTGCTTTTTATTCTGGAACTTGCACTTGCTCAAACTTAACCCTGATGAACTTAAAATTTAATTTCACTTCCCTATCAATAATTTGTTTTGTATTTGTTCTCTCGTGCGGAACTCCGGCTACAAAAATTACTGGGTCATGGAAAGATCCGAAAGCTGAGAGTTATAAAGATTTTTTTATTGCAGTACTGAGCAAAAATCAACAGGTACGCCAACAACTTGAAGGTGATATTGCGAACCGGTTAAAAAAGACGCATGTTAAGGTCACGCGAAGCCTTGAGGTTTTTCCGCATACTGAAAAAGTAGAGACACCCGAGGAAAAAAAAGCTGCTATTGAAAAGATAAAAGCCTTGGGACATGAGGCGATCATGGTGATAAAACTCGTTAACAAAACCGAAGATACCCGTTATGTGGCCGGAACGAATTCTTATGCTCCTACCAACATTGGCATAGGCACTGGCTACAATTTGCAAACGACCGGAGCCCCTCCTCCAGGACAGTATGGCGCCTTCGGAATGTACTATCTGGACAATTATGGTTCGCACACTACTCCTGGTTATTATCAAATGGATCAGGCTTATTTTCTGGAAAGTAATCTGTTTGATACAAAGACCGAAAAGCTAGTGTGGTCTGCGCAGTCGGAAGTATTTAACCCGGCCAATCTCCCAAGCGCTTCTGGCGATTTCTCTTTTGTAATGGTGGATGCCTTGAAAAAAGGAAATCTTATCTACAAGGACGAGAAAAGGAAGTAGCAGGGATGAGAATTAGTCCGGGCTCTCGTTAATTCAACAGCATCAGGAGCTATTCAACGATTAATTATTGCCGCTTGTCGTTAAAAAAACTACAATTGACCCACGGCTTTTGTTACGTGTCTATGGTAAAGTTTTAATCTCAAAATGAGACAAAACACAGTTATGGTATGCAGTATCTTGTGAGAGAAATACAATCCAATTCTTCGGCTGGAAACGGAGTAATCTTTAAAACATTACCCGAAGCAATTAAGCATCTTCAAAAAATAAGCGAAACAGAACAGTTCGTAGTTGGCGAACGAGAAGGGAAAGTAGGAACATTGGCGCAATTGGAAGTGTTTCTAAAGGAGAGGCTCTCCACAATTTCGTTGCACGCTATACCCAATGAGCAAAGGCAATGGATCATCACTGCCTTTGAGTAGAAAGTTGGCAATGAATTTTTTCTCACTCAAAAAGAACACGCATGTTTTACTGGTGTGTCTTTATGCTGCTCATCCATTTTGCCGTGATGTTTTCACTGGCCTTCCGACTCCAACATCAAAATCATCCCTGACACTCCTAACACTTTTGCGCACTCAGTCCTTATAAAGTTTCTTGTAATACTCATCTAACATTCGCTTCACTGCAAATTGCTTGTGCGTAGTAAGCACGCTCTGTTTCATCATCTGCACCCATTGCTTTTTATCATTGTAATAAGTAGGCACAACTTCATTCAACAATACTTTATACAAGGCTTTCTGATCGTGCTCATCTAGCTTCTTTTCATTTTTGTTTTCATAACCATCGCCAATTTGCCATCCGTTGTCGCCATGCTGGCAAGCCTCGGGCCACCATCCATCAAGAATACTTAAGTTGAGAACACCATTCATCGCTGCTTTCATACCAGAAGTTCCGCTTGCTTCTTGTGGCCTGCGTGGGTTATTCAACCAAATGTCTGCTCCACGTACAAGCATTGATCCGATGGTCATGTCATAATTTTCCAGAAAGACTACCGACTGCGGATATTTTTTAGTGAGTGCGACAATATTCGCCACAATCTTTTTTCCTCCATCATCTAGTGGATGTGCTTTACCTGAAAAAACAATTTGAAGTTTACCACTCTTAAACAATTTATCAATTTTAGAATGGTCTCTGAAAATTAAATCGCTACGCTTGTAGGGTACAGCTCTTCGCGAGAAGCCAATTAATAGAGAATCTTGTTTCAATTTTGCTCCAGTGCGTTTGCGAATAAAATCCAGTAATTGCTTTTTATTTTGTTGATGAAGTTTCCAGATTTTATCGGAAGGATTTTTAGCTTCAGCAATGATTCGCCTATCCACCCAGGTAGGAATATGAATAGCATTCGTTATACCAATAATCTCTTCTTTGTCTGTCACATCTTTCCACATGTTGTTTGCAGTAACAGCATGGAGTTGCGCTACCGCATTTGATTTACGTGACAGCCGCAACGCTCCAACAGTCATGTTAAATGGTGAGCCTCCGAGTTGCTTCAATTGCTGTTTGTTGAACACGCCGTTATCAGCGCCCATATACATTAACCGATCGATGTAGTGTGATTCATTTCCTTGAACCACTGGTGTGTGTGTAGTGAAAACAATTTCTTTGCGTGTAGCAACGAGAGCTTGATCAAAATTTTTACCACTCTTTACTTTCTCTCTCATCAATTCAAAGCCGGCAAATAGGGCATGACCTTCATTGAAATGATAAACATCCACAGGAATTTTTAACGCGCGCAATGCTTTTACTCCTCCAATGCCTAGCACCATCTCTTGTGCGATGCGTTCTTCTCCAAACCATCCATAAAGTTGGCCACTGATCCAACTGTCTTCATTGCCAGGAACATCCGTATCCAACAAGTATAATGGGGCATTTTTAAATTGATCACACAACCAAATCTTGCACTTTACTTCGCGCTTCCTTATCGTAACAGAAATCATTTTCCCTGTGTCTTTCAGAAAAGGATACTCGTAAATAGGGTAGGTGTCGATGGCTTTGCCTTCAGGAGATATGCGTTGATCTGTATAACCTTGTTTCCATTTGATACCGATCCCCACGATTGGAAATTTGTGATCTCGGGCACCTTTCAGGTAATCGCCTGCGAGGATACCAAGACCACCAGCGTACATTTTAAAATCACTTTGCAGAGCGTACTCCATGCAGAAATAGGCAACGCGAGGAAGAGCAATCGATGGCATAGTTGGATTTTTGTTTGTTGGAGTAATATCGTGAATGAAGATTGATATTGCACTACACTGTAACGTATTTCTTTAACGCAAACATTTGCATTGATTAGTTCAATACAACGCCTGCCTGAATAGTTTTTAACAACGCTTTGTTATTTGATTTTGCAATCACAATTTCTTTGCATTTATTGAATTTTGCGAACGCCTTAATCGCTTCACTAATTTTCGCGATCATCACGTTGGTAATTTTAAGCGGCTCGAAGTGCAGATTGTAGATCGTTAACACTTTATCTTTTCGGTCTGCTTTTGAATCCATCCTGGCAACAAACGTATCACCAATTAAAATCGGCAAAGAGAAATAACCATATTTCCGTTTGGCCTTCGGTACAAAGCATTCAACCTGATAGTCGAAGTTGAAGAAATCTCGCAACCGGTGCCGGTATACATTAAGCACGTCAAAGGGAGAAAGAATAAATGCGTCGCCAGACAAACTAATTTTTTTCTTTCTATAGTCAGATAACATGTAGAGCTGTGAAGTTTTAAGGCCGGTAATTCCTACGTTAGATACTTCACCTTCATCTATCATTTTCTGAATCTCCTCTTTCACTAGGCTTTTTGTATAACGAGTACTAAATACGATCTCTTTCATGTACGCGATTCCATACGCTTTCAAGCAACGTCTGATCACATACCTTGCATACTCTTTTGCTGTTGGCATCGTCATATCAATGCCTTTAGGAAGAACGTTTTCAGGCAAATCGTAAACCTTTAGAAAATTCTCTTTCCTAGTCGTCATTAGTTTCCCCGTAAGGTGAAGCCGCTCCAGTGCAAGTTTGGAAGGACGCCAGTCCCACCAACCTGTACTCTTGGTCACCCGATCATTTTCAAAATCACTTGCCATGAGCGGACCTTCACGTCCAATCCGGTCAAGTACTTTATTCATCAAGTTGTTTTCTGTTGGAGTCAACGACTTCCACCTAAGCAAAAAACTTTCTTTCACTGGCAGCGTGAAGTGAAAGAGATGTGTGGGCATGTACCCTGTTGCAAAGGTCCAGGCTTCAACAATCCGTCCATCCGCCTGAAGTTGTTCAAGCCATTCTGGTTTATAATCAGGTATACGTGACGCAATAGCGTGATGATGTGCGCGTTCGACAACGTAATTAGTATCTATCTGAATAAACCCAAGATGGTCAATGAGTTTGTAAACTGCTTCTTTGCCTTTACCAAACTGTCCGCGCTTTGATAATCCTGCAGCGTGCAAGATTATAGCTCTTGCTTGTGATGGAGTGAGAGTGATTCGATCCATAAAAAATGAAGTAACGTTTTTTTGAATAAGGTGGCAATAGAATTGTGATTAAGCGCCTCTAACCTTTGAATTGAAATTGGTCGAAAATGGTCACAGCATATCGAAAGTGAACGATGTCACTTACTAAAAACCTTCCAATTGTATTATTTTGATTGTTTGCTGGCCGTGGCACTATATTAGTAATACTGTTATCAACCCAATAACCGTATGCTTAAAAATTACTTCCTGATTACTTTTCGCAGCCTTCTAAAAAATAAGGTGTTCATACTTATCAACGTGTTTGGAATGGGTATCGCCATTGCTTGCTGCATTGTTGGATATCTTGCTTTTGAGTACGACACCGAGTTTGATGCTGTACATAAGAACAGAGAACAGATTTATCGTGTCAGCTCCGTGCGTGAATTTGAAAACAAATTCAAACGCTTCGGAAAGGCTCCGCTGCCTTTAGGCGAAATAGTTAACAAGACGTTTAAAGATGTGGATCGCTCATCGCGCTATGTTCTCTCTTGGTCAAATTTCAAATTGGAAGATGACCTCTTTGCTTCCAACCTCACCTATGTTGATCCGGAATTCTTTGAGTTGTTCACTTTCGATTTTATTTCCGGAAGCTCGTCTGCCTTAAAAGACAAAACGAGCGTAGTTATTAGTGAAAACATAGCCATACGGTTATTTCATACAGCTCAAGAAGCCGTTGGAAAAGCAATCAAGCAGGTTTATGGTAGTGAATTGAAAGAAGTGAAAATAGCAGGTGTGTTTCGTGAACCTCCTGTCAACTCCAGTTTCTACAGAAGTTATTATAGAAAAGGCGGAACTGCCTTTATGAACATTGAAAATGTAAAAGATGAACATAAGTCATCGAGTGATGATGATTGGGGAAAAGAATGCACACTGTTTGTTCAGATCAATGATGCCACCAGGGTGAAGGCTGTTGAACAGCAACTTCAATCTTTTATTAAAAACAATAACAAAGCGAGAGAAGATTTTCAGATCAATGAATTTACACTTGATCCCTTCAGCACCATGGCTCACCGAGATAGAGCTGAAGAAGTAGATGGTGAAACTTGGCCAGCGCCTCCTTTATCAGCCGTAATGGGATCGATGATGATGGCACTACTAATATTGCTGATCGCTTGTTTCAACCTTACCAATACTGCAATTGCAATTTCTTCCCGAAGATTAAAAGAGATTGGCCTACGCAAAGTAATGGGAAGCATGCGTATGCAATTGATCATTCAGTTTCTTGGAGAAACAACTTTCATTTGCTTGATTTCTTTGATTGCCGGTCTTGTACTTGCCGACTTTTTGATTGAGGGTTGGAACATTATGACGGCTGACAATATTCACCTTGTTCCGCATTACTCGCCTTCATTTCTCTTCTTCCTTATAGGAGTGTTATTGTTCACTGGTGTTTTGGCAGGAAGCTATCCTGCTTTCTACATCAGTAGATTTAACCCCGTAAGCATCCTAAAAGGAAAAGTACAATTCGGAGGCACCAATAATTTCACTCGCATATTGCTGGGACTTCAGTTTGCTATTTCGTTGATCACCATTGTTAGTTCAATCGGTTTTCTACAAAACGCAA